>URFB01000220.1 GCA_900547045.1 uncultured Mollicutes bacterium | reverse complement strand
TATTTAAAAATGTCGAAAGATAGTGTATAATCAAAATATTGATGAAAAGAATATTAGAATATGTTTTAAGCTTACTTATCAGCCTTCTAATGTCATCATGTCTCAATAGGATGATAATAATAGGCTTTAATGCTTTATGATTTAGTTAAAAGCTTTAATCAAAAAATATGAGGGAACATATGAGGTGTGCCTAAATATTGAGGAAAGTGAAGAAATTAAAAATTATAAATGTGAAATCTTTAAGCTTGATAGAAGCTTCTTTGATAGTAGTAAAAAGGCTGTTAAATCAATCATTGATTTAGCATATAAGCTTCATAAAGCAGTTGTAGCTGAAGAGAAGAGGAAGCTATGATTAATTCTTGAAGGCTGCCAAATGTGATATTGTTCAGGGCTATTACTATACTAAGCCTTTAGCTAGGGATGATTTTTTGAAATTAATTAAAGCCAAGGCTTCTAATAGTTAAAATGGAGGGAATATAATGAAAAAATTATTAGCTAATTATAAATATTGTAAAAATAAGCGCTATGATACCTTAGCGGGTACGCTTTCTTTCTTCTTTATTTTATCCTTTGTACCAATTCTTTATTTGTGTTTAAACCTATATGTTAAAATAGCAAGTAAACTTAATTTAGAGCTTTCAATACCTAGTGTAATTGCTAATTATATTTCCTTTGATTTAAATGCTAGCGTTTCTATTTTGTTTATTCTTACAACGATTTATTCGGCATCTAAATTTTTCACTCAGCTTAAGAAGGCCGGAGAAATTGTATACGATGTAAAAAAGCCTAGAGTAACGCTTAAAACCCAATTTATTTCATGCGTTATTGTTATTTTACTAATGGTTATAGTTTCAGCAGGCTTACTTCTAATAAGTATTGGTAATACCTATTTAAAATATGCATGGGCTAAGCTTTTATTAAATATTTTAACCCTTGCTAGCTTTTTATTGATGCTATATGGCTTTTTATGCCTAATTAATAAAACAGCCTGTCAGCTTGATTGTAAAATTAAAGAGCTAAATCGGGGAATTCTTTTTTCAATGATTTATATTACTATTGTTTCAACAGTATTTATTATTTATATTACATTCTTCGCAAATTATGAGAAGCTTTATGGTGTATTCTCAACCATTGTAATTGCCTTTTTATATGTGTTTTTAATGATGCAGGGTATTGTAATGGGTATCATTAGTAATGAAAAGAGAATAAGAAATAAATAAAATAAAAAAAAGTGCTTTAAAAAAAGTAAAATATGCTATAATTAATGCGTATTTAAGGAGGATTTAATATGGCAAAAAAAGGCAAAACAGGTTCACTAGGATTATGGGCATTCATTGCGATAGTTTTAAACGCTATTGCTTGGTTATGGCAATTTATTGAAACAGCATTTAAGTTTTCTGTTACAATTTCCGGCCACTCACTTTCTTCAATTCTTAGTGTAATTGCATCCTTAGCATTATCAATCATTGTACTTTTAGTAGCACATGATTTTGCAGAAAGACAATCAACATTTTGGCGTGTAATTTATTGGATTCTTGCAATCGCAACTATTTTAGCAATTCTATTTGGAATTGGTCATAATTTCGTTAAATAAAAGCTCTTTTTTTAGCCTTCCTTTTAAGATGATTTAGCCTCTTAAAATTAATTTTCATTTGTCAAGAAAAAATACTTGACAAGATATTCTTTTATGGTATAATTGACACGTAAAATTGATAAAGGAGTGAATTATTTTATGGCAGTTAAAATTAGATTACAAAGATTTGGTGCTCACAAGAACCCTCAATATCGTATCGTTGCATGCGATTCTAAGAGCCCTCGTGACGGAAGATTCCTAGAAGTTTTAGGTACTTATAATCCAGTTGCTAACCCAGCTATCGTTAACGTTAACGAAGAAGCTACAGCTAAATGGTTAAACAATGGTGCTCAACCTACTCAAACTGTAAAGAATATTCTCGGAATTGGACGGGACAAAGGACAAAGGACAAAGTCAATTACTTTCCATAGA
>URFB01000219.1 GCA_900547045.1 uncultured Mollicutes bacterium | reverse complement strand
GAGCGTGGGCAATATTTTTCTAAACACGCTAATGAGATTTATTTTAAAGATAGTTCATTTGATGAGTATTGTAATCAGTTAAAAGAAACTGACGATCCAAAAGAACAAATTGCAATCTACAAATTTTTTGTAAAAAATAGCGAAAGAAAGCTTAGTAGAAATTCAAATGATAAAAGAAAATATTTTACTAAATGTGAATACCCATATGATTCTACAACAATTAAAGAAGATCATATTTCTATGAAAAATGCATTTTCAAGTGATTGTACAAACTCTATTGATATTACGCCAGAAGAATACTTATTAAAGAAATTAGGTAAATCTTATTTTTATAAAAAAGCGAAAGAAAGTCATGCGTTTACTGAAAAGCAAATTAATGTAATGATTCTTATTTCATATGGTGATTTTAAAACCGATGGAGAAATTGAAAAATTTTTAGGTTTAAAAAAGGTTCAGTTTATAAATATAAAAAGACAATTGAATCAATTTGTATCGAAAAATCTATTTCTCTTAGAGATTTCTTTCTTAAATAACAAGTTAGATAACTAAGCATAAGGAGTCCAATGCTTTGAATGATTTAAAATGCAAGGCCTGGTATTTTAAATCAGTATTTAACAAGTTGATTTAACTTGTATGAGGAGGTAATAATCTAAAGAAATATTTAATAAAAACCTTCCAATATAAATGAAGCTTTCTAATTCTTTTAAAACATGTTTTTATGCCTCTTTATTTTTCTATGTGGCTTCCATTAGGATGAGTATTTTTCTTTTAGTTAAATCTATTAAAATTGCACCAAGCGGAGCAGTAACTAAAATAGCAATTACACTAGCCGCTAGAACCAGCTGACCACATTCTAGGCCCTCACTTAAAGAAACGGCGCCAATTGAAGACTGAATTGTACGTTTAGGAAGGTAGGATACAATAAAGAAAATTATTTCATTAAGCTTATATTTCTTACCAATAAGGCTTAAGAAAACCCCAATTGATCTAAAGGTTAGGCCAATTAAAATAAGAAGGAGAATACTTAAGCCTTCAATTGAAAATACTAAATTTAATTTAACTCTAGTACCTACAAGAACAAATAGTAGTATTTCAAAGGCGCTCCATAAATGATTATATGAGCCTTTAATTTCCTTTAAATCATCCATTTTAGTAGAAATTACAATACTCATAATAATAATTGTAAGTAAGGATGAAATACTAATATAAGCCTTTAAATATGCCTCAAGCCAAACTAATAGGAATGATACACCTAGCATAATAATTACCTTAATAGCTGAGCTTGTATTTAAAAGCTTAAATAAATAAATTAGACCAATACCAAAAATAAGTCCAAGAAGAATTCCTAAAAGAATACTTGACGGAATTTGTAGAAGTGATATAAAATTAAATTTACTTGTCCTTAAGGCATTTAAGCAAGCGTAAAATAAGATAATTACATAAATATCATCACAAGAGGCTCCCGCCATGATGATTTTAGGAATATCTCCACCTTGCTTATTTTCTATCATTGTAAGCATTCTTGGTACAACAATAGCTGGTGATACCGCACCTAGTACACATCCTAAAAGAAGAGCCTCAAGATAGGAAATATTAAGGAGTAAGGGTCCAAAAATAGTAATGCATATTATTTCAAAGCTCGCTGGTAAAAAGCACATAAGAATTGCAGGACGTCCAATTTTAATTAGAGTTTTAAAATCAAGGGCTAGACCTGATCTTGTTAAAATAATAATTAAAGCAATTTGCCTTAAATAATCTGATATTTGCTCAAGGCTTGGATCAATAATATTAAGCAGGCTACTACCAAATAAGATTCCCATTAATAAATAAAAGATTATTTTGGGAATTTTTATTTTTTCAAATAAAATTCCCCCAATTATCCCTACGAAAAAGATTAAAAATAAGCTTAAAAACATAACAATCATTCCCTTCATAAAAAAAACTGATAACTCCATAGTAAAAAAACTATAGACGTCATCAGCATAATAGCGGTTTTGTTAAATAACAAGGAAGAACATCATTTCCTA
>URFB01000218.1 GCA_900547045.1 uncultured Mollicutes bacterium | reverse complement strand
TGTTAGGAGGATAGTATTATGAATAATTATATTATAAAGGATATTAAGCATGGTAGTATGGAAATAGGCTGGGATGAGCTTCAGATAGCTTCTTTAAAACTGTTTGATGGAAAAGAGGAATTTTGGCTAACCCTATCATATATTATTGGACCTACCTTTTTAAAGTCTAAGGATGATATTCTTGATTTAGCATTGGCAAAAGATGATAAGAAGCTTGAAGAATTTCATTCCCATACTATTACTCATTTTAATAATATAGATTTTACCGATTTAGATGAAAAGGAAGTTATTATAGAGTATTTAGAAAATCATATAGATACTATTGATAAAAATGATGCAAGACTAATTAAGCTACTTTTAGATTTAGTGAGCTTTAAATATAATAAAAGAAGGCTTAATGAATTAAAAAATAAAGAAATTAGCGATTTAAGCTATTTAGATTAGGAGGATAAATATGAAAAAGTTAAGTGTAATTGTAAAGGAAAAGACCATTCTTGAGCTAGCTGAGGATGGAGTAAAGGGTGATTTAATTGATTTAAAGGAATTAACGCAGGTTGATTCATCATATCTTGAATCAATTATTGATTCAGGTAAGGATAAGGTCTATGAAGCTAAGCTTCTTGAATTTAAAAAGCGTCTTGATGCCGAAAAAACTATTGAGATTGAAAAGCTAAATAGTCAAATTTCAGAGCTTAAGAATGAGGCCTCACAAAGCCTAAAGCTTAAGGAACAGGAGTTAAACGCTTCATTTAAGGATAAGGAAAATCAAAAAGAGCTTGAAATAAATGATTTAAAGGCCCAAATTGCGGCTTTAAAGAAGGAATCTGAACAAGCACTAATTATTAAGGAAAAGGACGGTAAAAAGGAATCTGATGCGATTATTAATGATCTTAAAAAGCAAATTGAGCTTTTAAAAAGTAAGCAGCAATCAGAAATTGATTTGTTAAATTCCCAAAATCAAACAAATTATAATAAGCTTCAAGCTGAATACGATAAGCTTAAGGATTCATTAGATGATAAGATTAAAAATAAGGAGCTTGAGCTTACTAGTAGGCTTAATGAGGAAAAGAGTGTAATTAACCTAAAGCATAAGGAAGAGCTTATGAATAAGGAAAATGAAATATTAAAGCTTAAATCATCATTTGATTTAGAGAAAAATAAGGCCTTGCAGGAACAAAAGGAAAGGTATGATCATGAAATTAAGGAAAAAGAGGATATGATTAATAATCTTCAAAGAGCTAAGGCGAGTCTAAATGTTAAGCAAACTGGTGAGGACCTAGAGGCTTGGTGTGATGGTGAGATGAATTCATATATGCAAAATGGCTTCCTCAATTGTACCTGGTATAAGGATAATAAGGTTGTAAAGGATGATGATGAGGTTAAGGGCTCAAAGGCTGATTTCATTTTCAAGGTTTTTGCAAGCCCTGAGCATGAAGCATCTGAGCTTTTAGCATCTGTATGTCTTGATATGAAGGATGAAAATCCAGATTCAGTTAATAAAAAATCTAATGCCGATTATTATAAGCAACTTGATAAAAACCGTGAGAAAAAGGAATGTAAATATGCGGTTTTAGTCTCTAACCTAGAGCTAGAGCGACCTAATGTCGCACCTATCTTTAAGGTAAGAGAATATGAAAATATGTATGTAGTAAGACCTGCTTATATGCTTACCTTCCTTAATATGCTTACATCCTTAACTACAAGATTTAGTGATATTATTTTAGCAGATGAGGAAAAATCATTAGAGCTTAAAACTAAAAACGAGCTTTTAGAAGAATTTGATGCAATTAAAAACACCTATCTTGATAAGCCACTTGAGGCGCTTAGAAAGAATATTGATGAAATCATTAAAAATTCTGAGGCTATTAAAACAGCGGCTAACAAGATTGATGAGCAATGTGATAAGGTAAAGAGAAGCTATATAGCTCAAATTGAAGAAAAGATTAATAAATATGAGCTAAATTTAAATAAAAAAATTTGTAAAAAATTAGATGAGGGTGATAATAATGAAAAAATTAGTTATTAAAG
>URFB01000217.1 GCA_900547045.1 uncultured Mollicutes bacterium | reverse complement strand
CAAAAAGTTGACACATTATGTTGAATAATGTATAATTTAGGCATATTTCAGTGAAAGAAAGAGGTAGTATTTATGACTGAACAAGTTCAAGAAGAGGGAATAACCATAGGACAAATTTTTAAAGCAATGTTCTTTAATAAAATTAGATTTTTAATAGTATCAGTTGCTACATTTGTTGTGCTATTATTAGGAGTTTTGTTTATATATAATCCAGGTAAGGAAACATATGTTGCAAAGTTTAAATATTCGGATATTAATATTGCAAACGGACATTATTCAAATGGAAAAGCATTTAATGCACTTGATTTGATTGATTTAATGGAAGAAGTCAAACAAACAAATCTTGAAAAATATTCAGGTATTGATGTTGATAAAATTATTGCTAATAACGGGGTAACAATTACTGAAGATGTTATTGTAAAGAAAGTCGAAACAACAGATAAGACTGATACCGAAGAGTTCATTACATCACATTATACTTTAACATGTAATGCAAAATTATTCCCTGATTATATGACTGCTAAGAGTTTTATGACTGATTTAATTAGTTATCCAGTTGCAAAGAGTAATTCTTTAACTAGTAGTATTGTATTTGACGAAAATTTAAAATTATATGATGTTGCTAAAATATATGCTAATCAAATTGATTATTTAAATGCCCAAAAAAATTATCTAATTGATGGATACAAGGCATTAATTGATTCTTATGGAGATGTTTCATATAATAATGTTAATCTTTCAAGTAAGGTTAAGGAAATTAGCTTATACTTTGAAAATAATAAACTTGATTTATTAAGCGATGAAATCACTAAGAATGGTTATGTAAAGGATTTAAGTACATATAAGAGTAATCTTGAAACTAAAAAATATAACTTAACTTTAGAATCAGAATATAATGCGAAAAAGTTAGATCAACTTATTAAACAAAGAGATGATTTGATTGCAAAAGCATCAAAAGATTCATCCATTCAAACTTTGGATTTATCAACATATAATGATTCAATCGTATCTTTGACACAAAGAAATATTGATATTGCAAAGGAAGTCGAAATCCTTGATAAATATTTAGACTCATCTTCAGCTACAAATGCAGATGGAAGTGTCAATGAAAATTATTACAGTGATGCTAAACGTGCTGTTTTTGAATCAAAATTAAATCAATTTAGAGTACAATTAGAAAATTATACAAACGATTATAAAGCATGTTACCTTGAATGTATTCAAGATTATAACATTTATTATAATGATGCTGCAAAAGTTGTAAGTGATGGTGGATTTAGTACTGCTATGACTTTAGTAATATCAGTTCTTGTTGGTTTTGCTGTCGCATGTGTAGTTAATTTAATTGCTGATCGTAAAATTCTTTCAAAGGAATATATTGAAGAAGAAAATAAATTAAAACAAATTAATAATTAAAAGGGCTGGGAAGCCCTTTAAGTATATAAGGAGAAAAATTATGGCAAGCAAACAAATTGGAAATTTTAATTTTATAGAAACATCAATTAAAGATGTTGTGATTATTGAACCCAAAAAATATGGTGATAATCGTGGATATTTTATGGAAACATATAAGGAATCGGATTTTAAAGCAGCTGGTCTTGATTATAATTTTGTTCAAGATAATCAATCAAAATCAAAAGCTGGCGTTTTAAGAGGACTTCATTTTCAAAAAACTTATCCTCAAGCAAAGCTTGTAAGATGTATTGAAGGAGAAGTTTTTGATGTATGTGTCGATCTTAGAAAGGGCTCACCGACATATGGAAAATGGGAAGGTGTAATTTTATCAGCTGAAAAAGGGAATCAGTTTATGATTCCTAGAGGCTTTGCTCACGGTTTTGTTGTATTATCAGAAACTGCAACATTTTGTTATAAATGTGATGAATTATATCATCCTGAGGATGAGGGAGGAATTATGTGGAATGATCCTGAAGTGGGAATAAAATGGCCATATCAAGGTGAACCATTACTCTCTGAAAAGGATAAGAAGCACTCTTCATTAAAAGATGCTAAAATTGAATTTTAGAAGAAACAATTAAA
>URFB01000216.1 GCA_900547045.1 uncultured Mollicutes bacterium | reverse complement strand
CATTTGTTTCATTATCACTTTCCTTGTTAATGATTTTTCCTTTATAAATTCCTCTAAAGAAAAGATATGGATAATCAATACCATATTTAGCAATAATGGCATCAAGCTTAAGGGTACTTTCTTTGTTTAAGCCCTTATAGCCATTATTCTTCCATTCTATAAAGCTATTTAAATCAATTATATTGTTCTCAAGCAAATCAGAAGGATTAAGCTTCTTTTGAGCATGCTTAGTATATGAGCCATTATATAGAGTGTATCCCTTAATTTCGACATTTGCGGAGGCTAAAACGTTAATTAAAAAATCATTAGTCGTAAATACATTTTTACCAGCATGTGATTTGGTATCATCAAATAAAATATCAATTTCATAGGAAACGTAATCGCAAAGCTTCCTCGAGTAGGTAATAAAGGCTTCCTCTTTCGGGCTAAAGCTAAGGCCAGAATCAAGTGGTAAAAAATTTAAGTAGCTATGGATGGCAACATCTGTTTTACCTGTACCAGCTGCACCAAGGACAATATTATAGCCAGGCTCACCTGCAATACGCTTTTGTGTTTCATTAGGAATATATTCTCTTTTCCATTCATGGACATCATCTAAATCCTGACGAATATTTTCAAAATCAAGCTTGGTATTTGCAGATACCAAATATAAAACTTTATATTCATCGCTTGCAAAGCGACGCTTATTTTGAACGAAATATAAGTCATAAATCTCCTGATATCTATACACCTTAAGACCATTATAAATATCATTTAAGGATGAAATTTCCTTGCAATTTAAAAGATAGGAATCTAGCTCCTCATCAGCTGAGGTTTTAAGAAATTCCATAAAGCGATTAATGCTTTTTAAAATATTACGGTTAAAATCCTTAGTAAATGAACCCTGTAATAGGGGATCATTTTCAAGTCCATCCTCAACATGCTCCTGGCGAAGACGAATATTATCATATATATCCTTAAAAAGGTAAATTTTTCTATTTTTCATAATGCCTCCTAAATAAATTAAAAAGGTTAAACATTTAAAATGTTGCTTAATTATAGCATTTTTAAGCCATAATGTCCATTTTTTAGGCTTATATTAGCATATAAAATAAAGCTCCCAAAAAGGAGCTTTAGAAAAAGAAATATAGCTTTAAAAAATTTTATACACCTGAATATGATGAGAAGCCACCATCGATTGGGAGCACTACTCCTGTTACAAAGCCAGCTGCCTCACTTGAGCAAAGGAATAAGGTTGCACCTACAAGGTCATCAACATTACCAAATTTACCCATTGGTGTAGAGGCTAAAATCTTGCCTGTTCTTGGTGTTGGTGTTCCATCCTCATTATATAATAGCTTTTCATTTTGCTTAGTTACAAAGAAGCCTGGAGCAATCGCATTACAACGAATTCCTACATGAGAGAAATGCACCGCAAGCCACTTAGTAAAGTTAGAAATAGCAGCCTTTGCACCACTATAGGCAGGAATCTTTGTAAGTGGAGTGAAGGCGTTCATTGAAGAAATGTTCATAATTGAGCAATCCTGACGTCCTACCATATCACAAGCAAATACCTGTGTTGGAAGTAGGGTACCAATAAAGTTTAGATTAAATACAAACTCAACGCCTGCCTCATCTAGGTCAAAGAAGGTTTTAATTCCCTTAACCTCATCATCAAGCTCGGCATATTCATTATCAGTTGTTGCACGAGGATTATTTCCCCCGGCACCATTAATTAAAATATCACACTTACCTAAATCTTTAAGAATTTCGCGGTGACACGCCTCAAGAGAGTCTTTTTTTAAAACATTAGCCTCATAAGCATAGGCAATACCGCCTTCTTCTCTAATTTCTTTAGCAAATACCTCAGCTGAATCCTTATTTAAATCAAGTAAGGCAACCTTTGCCCCACATTGAGCAAGCGCACGCGCAAGGTGAGAACAAATTACTCCTCCTGCTCCTGTTACAACACAAACCTTGTTTTCTAAATTAATTTTAAAAGGTAATTTCATTTTATTTATCCTCCATTCTATCTAAGGCTTCCCAGATTCCTGTAATAT
>URFB01000215.1 GCA_900547045.1 uncultured Mollicutes bacterium | reverse complement strand
GAAAATAAGCTATAAAGATACGCTCAAATAGCCTAAAAAAACTTTTTTTATCTAAAAACAGCTAAAACAAGGCTAAAAATTAAAAAATCCTAGCTAAAAAGCTAGGAAAATATTATTTTAATAAATTTTTAAATACATCAACCTTGTCTAAATGCTCCCAAGGAAGATCAATATCATTGCGACCAAAGTGACCATAGGCTGCAGTTTGAGCATAAATAGGGCGCTTTAAATCAAGAGTATCAATAATTCCCTTTGGAGTAAGCTTAAAGTTCTTACGTACTGCCTCTTCAATTAAAGCCTCAGAAACCTTAGCAGTACCAAATGTATCAACTAAAATACTAGTTGGTTCAGCAACACCAATGGCATAAGAAAGCTGAATTTGGCAGCGAGATGCAACACCAGATGCAACAATATTCTTTGCAATATATCTTGCCATATATGATGCACTTCTATCTACCTTAGATGGGTCCTTACCAGAAAAAGCTCCACCACCATGGCAAGCAGCTCCACCATATGTATCAACAATAATCTTACGACCAGTTAAGCCTGAGTCTCCTTGAGGTCCACCTACAACGAAACGACCTGTTGGGTTAAATAAGAATTTAGTATTTTCATCAATTAAATTAGAAGGTACGATTGGATCAACGACATTAGCCTTAACATCTCTTGCGAGAGTATCCATATCTACATTTGGAGAATGCTGAGTTGAAATTAAAACCGTATCAACTCTAAATATTTTACCATTGTCGTCATATTCAACAGTAACCTGAGTTTTACCATCTGGACGTAAATAAGAAAGAGTTCCATTCTTTCTTACATCAGTAAGACGCTTAGCAAGACGCTGTGCTAAGGTAATTGCCATAGGCATATAAACATCAGTTTCATCGCAGGCATAACCAAACATAATACCTTGGTCACCAGCACCCTGCTCATGATTTGCAGTCTCATCAACACCCATTGCAATATCAGGTGATTGAGGGTCAATTGCTGTCATAACAGCTAAATTTTCAGCATCGAAGCCAAATTTACCACGAGTATAGCCAATCTCAGCTACCTTATCACGTACAATCTTTTGTACATCTACATAATGAGATGTTGTAATCTCACCAAATACAAAGCATAATCCTGTTGTTACAACAGTTTCACATGCAACACGACCATTTGGGTCATGAGCTAAAATATCATCAAGGATTGCATCACTAATTTGATCACAAATTTTATCAGGATGTCCCTCAGTTACAGATTCAGAAGTAAAAAATCTAGGCATTGTCAATAACCTCCTTAATTGCTCTAGAAAGCTGATCGGCACAGCTTGTTGGGCGTGCTCCACAGGTGTTTCCACTTAAAACATTCATTATTTCCTCCATTGGCTTACCCTCACAAAGCTTACCAATAGCTTTTAAATTTCCATTACAACCACCAATGAATGTAAGGTTGTACATTTTTCCATTTTCATCATAATCAAAATCAATTTGCTTAGAACAAACAGATTGTGTTTTGTAAGTCTTATGCTCCATAATTAACCTCCTAAAAATTATCATATATTTTTTCAAATTCATCACTAAAGCGAATGAAGCGCTCAAATAAATAAGAATCAAAGAATTGACTATATTCTCTATTTAAAGTTTCAATTGCCATTTTGTTAGGATAAGGCCTTTTATAGCTTCTTAGGCTTCTTAGTGTAACATACATATCACTAAGTAAAATAACCTGCTCCTCTTCAACCTTATGCTTAATAAGCTTTCCACTATTTTGGGTTTCAACAATAGCTCCCTCAACGCTTGTTCTTATTATACTATCAGCTAATCTATCAAGCTCAAAGCGTTTAATAATTTCATTACCAAGCTTAGCCTGATTACTTAAATGAATAAATCTTTCATCCTTTGAGCTAATTTTATCGGTATTAAGATCAACTTTTTTATCAAGGGTTATCCTTGAAAATGCATATAGCTTTTGTGCTTTAGCTGCTGAGTAGCCTAAAATTTCGGAAAATCTTTTTGCTACAACACTAACTAGTTCAATATGCTGTCTATCATCATCCGATACTATATCATTTGATAGCG
>URFB01000214.1 GCA_900547045.1 uncultured Mollicutes bacterium | reverse complement strand
TAGAATAAAAGAAGTCATTTTATTATTACATATTATTACTAGTAAGCCTATTACATAAGCTATTTCCTTATCCTTCATTACGAATTTAAAGCAGTGATCATATATCAACACCATCTCTTGATTTTAACTTTTTTACCTCCATTATAATAAAGAGGCCAAAAACGATTTTGTTTAAAACTGCTTTCATTTTCTTCTACGAAAATGTTTCTATAAATTAAAAAAGACCTGTATTAACTTAATTTTTACAAGCCTTTAGTTATGATTATTTTTTCTTGTCTTCGAAAATAACTTCAAATTTGATTGAATGATTATTTTCACTTATGGCCTTTATTTTACCACCATGAAGAGTTGTTATTGTTTTAGCAATGGATAGCCCAAGCCCATACCCTTGCTGATGCGATGATAATTCTTCTTTACGATAATATCTTTCAAACAAATAATTATGCTCACCTACTTCAATCCTATCAACATCATTACTAACATCTAAATAGATTATTCTACCTTGCTTAATAAGATTAAGATTTATCTTTGTTTTATCCTTAGCATACTTAATTGCATTATCTAATAATGTTGATATTAATTCGCCAAGCATAGTTGTTTCACCATAAAGGTTAATTCCATCTTCAATATTAGTCTCAATTGTTTTTCCATTTGATACAGCTAAAAGCTTAAAGGAATCTGATATTTCAGCTACAATATCACTGAAACATACAAATTGCTTTTGAAGCTTAAAGCTATCCTCATCTAACTTAGAGATAAACATTATTTTCTTTAATAATTCATCCATTCTAATGGTTTCCTTATCAATCATTTGTGTCCATTCGGAAGGACCTTGCTCTAATTCAATCACTTCATTTGTAGCTTTAATAATCGCAATTGGCGTTTTAATTTCATGATTAATATTTGTAACAAATTCCTTACGAGCTTGATATGATTCTAAAATAGGCTTTGTTACAATTTTTGAGAAAATAATAACAAGACTAGAAATTAAAATTAAGCCTCCTAGGCTTACCGCAATACTAATTATCATAAAGTTATTAAAGCTTTGTCGCTCCATTGAAGCGTCCATAAAAACATAAACAATTTTATTATTATCTGCTATTCTTTTATAATAAAAATTTTCATAAAATCCTGAATCATGCTTAGAGGCTCGGTAAGCTATTAAGGCTTCTTCCTCATCTACTGTTGCAACACGATTTAAATCAACCGAAATGTTATCTCCATCAACTATAACCTTAAAATATCTTGCCGAAAAAGGTGCCTCCCCATGATTTTGGGGTCTTCCATTATCTTCTAAAACCATATCAATTTTATGAGATAAGCTATTTACCATGCTTACATAATTAACGCTATTCATTACAATTACAACAGCCGTAAAAACAACAAACAAAATAGTGACTGTAATTAAAATAAATTTCCTTTGAAGTTTTTTAATCATGACTTTCCTCCAAGGCATAACCGGCATTTCTTACTGATTTAATTGTAATATTAGTTCCTAAACTCTTAAGTTTTTTTCTAAGATATGATATATATACCCATAATGTTGTAATATCACCATCATCATATCCGTATACATGCATAAGAAGCTTATCATGAGAAATTATACTTTCAGGATGAATAATTAGAGCCTCCATTATTTGATATTCCTTCGCACACAATGTTTCTTCTTTTCCTTTATAAGAAAGCCTAAAGGTCAAGGGATTTAAAGACAAATCTTTATAGTTATAGCTAGTAGTTTCTTTATCTTGACCTCTTCTTATTAAAGCTCTTAATCGTGCTAAAAGCTCAGCACTAGCAAAAGGCTTAGTGAGATAATCATCAGCCCCATTATCAAGTCCCTCAAGCTTATCATCTAGCTGACTTTTAGCTGTAAGCATAATTACCGGTGTTTTAATATTTTGTCTTCTTATTTCTTTAAGAACACTAAAGCCATCAAGCCTAGGCATCATTACATCAAGGATAATAGCATCATAATTACTAGAGGTAATATAATCTAGTGCTTCTTCGCCATCATAGGCACAATCTACAGTATAATTATTCTTTTTGAGTAATACCGAAAGAACATGCGAAAGCATTTTTTCATCATCACATAATAATAAACGC
>URFB01000213.1 GCA_900547045.1 uncultured Mollicutes bacterium | reverse complement strand
TTAATCCCAAAATTAAAGGGCAAATTAAGGAAACTCCGACCGATGAATCCTTGGTTTTTATTGATAATATTGTAGAGCCTATGATGTCTGAAATTAGTGATGAAAAGGAAGTAAAAAAGCTTTTTATCATTTATCCAAATGCAAGACAGCTAATGATTGCTACAAATGAATGTGAATACGCCTTTGTTTATCCTAAAACGGATGTTTACGGGGCTAGTGTTATAACATACAATAGACTTTTATATACAAAAGACATTAAAAAAATGTAAATTTACTCCCTTTTCGTTATTATAATTAAATTTTAACAGTATTCGACAGCTAAAATTATTATAATAATGTTGTAAAAAGGGGGTATTTTTTATGAATACAGCTATTTCAGGAAAAATGCAGTTTATTGATGATATTAAAATATTAATGCTTAATAATCTTCCTTATAATGAAGTCTCTGACTTCCATATTAAAAAAACAGATGAACTTTTGAATGCCCTTAAGGAGCATAGAGCCTATCTTAATAAGGTTACCTTTTATCTTGTAAGCTCATACAATAGTGGTGAGGCAGCCTTTTTATATGACAATGATTTTATTTATTTTGTAATTTTTAATGTTGAATCATCCCTTGAATCAACCTATTTAAAAAAGGGCAATTCAATGCTTTATAACATTAAGGAAAAAAGCTTAAAATTTAAAACTATTGAGGAGGAACAATTCTTTACGGAAAAATATCCTCATAATTATGATTTAAAGACACACATTTTAGATGAAATTGAAATGCTTATGCTAAGGACTATCAATGAAATTTATTTTAAGCATAGTCTAGCTGATAAGGATGAGGAGTCACATATTCTAGAGGTTAAGGGCAATTATGTTTCAAATAATGTAATCGCCATTAATATATATGATGTAACTAAGGAAGAAGCTTTAATATCCAAGGCCTTCCAGGCTGAAAAGCTTCAGGCTCTAGGCAATATGTCAGGGGCGATAGCCCATGAGCTTAATAATCAGCTTATGGCTATTGATGGTAATATTGAGCTGTGCTACAAAAGCCTAAAAATTAAAGAAAATTCTAATCTATCTAAGGCTTTAGAGGCTTCAGCTAACGCTTCAAATCTAATTAAGAGCTTACTTTCATATTCGGTACATGATAATATTTCATTTGAAAAAATCTATGTTGATGATTTATTTAAGGAGCTTGATAATAAAATAAATCTTTCCGTGGTTAAGGATGTTGATTTCATCAAAAATGTCAGAGATGATATGTCTTTAGTTTATATTTATGGGTCAAAGCTTTTAATTGTGGAGTCCTTTAGAAATATTATTGTCAATGCCATTGAATCCTTTAATAAGCTTGATCATATTCTAATTATGAATAGTAAGGTTACCTATTTAAATACCTGTCCTAAGGACGCGATTAATTTTCAAAATCATATTAGTGGTAAATTTTTACAAATTGATTTTATTGATAATGGCTGTGGTATTCCCTATGAGCTTTATAATCGTATTTTTGATCCTTTTTTCACTACAAAGGATAAATTTTCACGTTCAGGCCTAGGACTTACCCAAGCCTTAGGTACGATTATTAAGCATAATGGTATTTTAACCCTAAAAAGTGCGATTAATAATGGTACAACTATATCAATATACCTTCCTTGTAAGGAAGAGAAGATGCAAATGTCATTTGATTTATTTGTCAATAAAACGAAAATTTTAGTAATTGATGATGATGAAATCGTAAGGCAGGTCCTTGAGATGCTTCTTAAGGATTTAGGTTATGAGGTTATATCATCAAGTGATCCCTATGAGGCGATTTCTATTTTTGATTTAAATAAGGAATCAATTGATCTTGTAATATCTGATATGATTATGCCTAAGCTCAATGGTAAGGAATTATTTTATCGTCTTAAGGAAATAAAGTCGAACCTAAAATTTATTTTGCTAAGTGGCTACACTAAAAATAACGTTGATGAAAAATTTTTAGCTGATATTGATTTATTTTTAGAAAAGCCAATTAGAAGGGATATTCTTGAAAAAGAAATCAAAAAATGTCTTAAATAACTTTCATAAAAAAGGCTAATAGAGTATAATAGCATAAGGTGATTATTGTGTTTAAAAATAAA
>URFB01000212.1 GCA_900547045.1 uncultured Mollicutes bacterium | reverse complement strand
AGGCAATTGAATTATAAAATATCAGCAATTAAACTATTATATAACTAACAAAATAAAAGCTGCTACAAAATGTAACAGCTTTTATTAATATATAAATTAATTTATTTAATTAATCCACTTTCCTTAAGAAGTATTTCTACATCAGTTCCCTTAGTTTTCTTAAGAACAGTTTTAAGCAACATCTTTTCTTTAAATGATAATGGACATTCAGTAATTGGCTTTTTATCTACGGCGTAGTAACAAGCTCTTAAAAGCTCACGAACATCATATTTACTTCCCCAAACCTCAGGTACAGCACGATCAACATTAAGAAGAGTATATACAGACTCCATACCAGTACGAATTGAATACTCTGTTGTGAAGATTGTATCTCTTGGAGTTTCCGCAAATTGACCAACAAAGGCGAAGTTAACTGCTCCCTTAGGAACTACAAGTGGACGATCTGATTCCTTTCTTGGTTGGAAGAAGGCGTTAATATAAGGCATATAGCAGGTAGTAGTATTACATCTATTAGTTGCAAAGTCCTTAATCTTTTGAGGATCAACCCCAATATGATATAGCCATTCCTCACATACCTCCTCACCAGTACAGTCTTTCATAGCCTTTTTAACATAATTTCCAGGCTTATTCGTATTTAAAGAGTAAACCCAAATAAGAACACTACCAGGCTTTTGAGACTTAAATTGAGGTTGACGGTTAATTGTCCAAGATAAATACCAGTTTTCAGTACTATCCTTAACTGTTACAATACCACCAGTTGTAACCTTACCACTACGAGGGTCACGCTTACAAACATTCATAATATGCTTAATAATTTCCTCATCAGATGTTTCAACAGTTGCACTCATCCAATTAGTTGCGTTAACATCTGAGCAGAACTTCATAGGGTTACCAAATTCACCATTTAAGGCTTGAGCAGCGATGTTTTTCCATAAATCCCATGATTCACCACAGCCATTTTTAATAGCACTTAAATCAGGAGCTTCATTTTGGCTTCCGTAGCAAGATGTATCTGTACAGCATCCATTAGTAATAAAGACTAAATCATTTTCGCTAAGATTAATTTCTTGATTCTTACCATCCTTAATATATTGAATCTTTCTAGCAACCTTTTTATTAGGCTTATTGTCAATTACAACATTCTTAACATTATAACCGAATTCAATAGTAACGCCATGAGCCTCAAGATATTTTACAAGTGGTAGAATCATTGATTCATACTGATTATATTTAGTAAATCTTAAAGCAGAGAAATCAGGTAGTCCATCAATATGATGAACATAACGACATAAATAACGCTTCATTTCAAGAGCAGAAGACCATCTTTGGAATGCAAACATTGTTTGCCAATATAGCCAAAAATTAGTTGACCAGAAGGATTCTGGTAAAACATCAGAAATCTTCTTATCCTCAAGCTCACTCTCAGGTGTCATAAATAATTTAGAAAGTGCAAGAGCAGATTTTTTATCAAGCTTAAATTGCTTATCAGTATGAGCATCCTCACCACGATTAATAGAAGCACGACATAAAGAATAATTAGGGTCAGCCTTGTTTAACCAATAATATTCATCAAGTACAGAAATACCCTTTGTTTCAATTGATGGAACATCGCGATACATATCCCACATACATTCAAAGTGGTTATCCATCTCACGTCCACCACGCATATAAAATCCTTTTGTTACATCCTTTTTACCATCACAAGAACCACCAGCAAGCTCTAGCTTCTCAAGAACGTGAATATTTTCACCTTTCATTTGTCCATCACGAACAAGATAGAATGCAGCTGAAAGTCCTGCAAGACCAGTACCAATAATATAAGCAGATTTATTATCTACTCCTTCAGGCTTTAAAGGATGTGCAAAAGCCTCATAAGTTCCAGAACCATAATACATAATTAATTACCTCCATTTATTTTACAAATATATTATATTTTAAAAAAATTAAAATTAAAAATGTCAAAAAAAGTTTTTTGTTTAAAATTTAGACATTTCAAAAAAAATGTCTAAAACATTGAAAAATAAAAATAACTGAGGTAGACTTATTGTAGGTGGTAAATATGGTAAAAGTAGATTTAATTACAGGCTTTCTAGGTGCTGGAAAAACAACCTTTTTACATTATTAT
>URFB01000211.1 GCA_900547045.1 uncultured Mollicutes bacterium | reverse complement strand
TTACTTTTTAGTTAATTTAAAAAAGAATGGCTATAATGGACTTCGCCTAACAAAAAAACAAGGTGAAAACTAATCCCACCTTGTATCGATATTATATTTCTTTAATGCATATGCTAAAAAGCATATAAGCCCTATAAATGATAAACAGATGCCAGCATTTATTGCTGGTGTTTTTTTATAATAAACTAAAACCTCGCCTGATAAATCAGTTTTAAAGGCTACGTAGGATTCATTATTAAAGGCATCAAGCTCATGAACAACACCCTCATTCCTTAAGATAAACCTTATAGCCTTTGTAATAAACCCTAGCAAGCTCAATTACTGACTCTTTTTCTGTTTTAAGATCAAAGCTAATTACACCATTGCTATATGAATAATTAGCAAATGATGCAGAGCCTGAAATTAAGCCTGGATGCATAATTGCTTCTCCATTCTTGGCATCTGATAAATTATAATATATTTCCCACCAAAAGCTTGATTTAGGGCTTGAATTAAAAAAATCAATTGTAAAATACTCAAGCTGCCAACCTGCCGAATACATATAAAAGGTATCTTCCTTTTTAATAGAATTTTCCTCACTCCACTTTGAGTCCTCAGAATAATAATATTCATTTATACTAAGGGGCTTAATAACCGAAAATAACGCTCCAATTAAAATAGCTGCAGCTAATTTACAAATAAAATTAAATTTAATTTCTACTAAAGAGCATAAATGGCCAATTGACATTCCAAGAAAAAAGCCTAAAAAGCCAAATAAGCGCCAGCTAAACTGAATGTTATAAAATATTTGAGGTAGTATTTTCCATACATAACCAACAAAAATTAAGATTACAGCTATAATCGATAAACAAGAAAAGCTTATTAATTCATTATATTTAAAGCTTGTCTTTTTATATTTAAAAGGGAAAAAATAAAAAATAGGAAGAAAAATTAAGCTTGTATAAATAATATAATCAATTTCAAAAAAGAAGCTTGTAATTATTATAGCTATAAAGGCAATAAGAAAAGCAATCGTAAATGTAAGATATCTTAGTTTTCTTTTCTTATAATATAAATTAAAGAAAAAGGCTAAAGCTCCAAGGATAATCGCAATTGCAAGAAAAAGAATTAAATTATTTAAATACTTAAAATTTAAGCCTGATTCAAAATAAGCATACGCTGACTTAGTGCTTGAAATAATAGAATCTAGGCTAGTTCTCATAGCATCACTATCAAAGACACGATAAATTCCTGCTTTTTTTGATTCAAGTAATGGGAATAAAAACCAGCTAGACATTGATAATATCAATAAAACTGATATTATGACATTTAAATAAAACTTTTTATCTGTTAAGTGCGAAGAAAGCTTTTTAAATGAAAGCAAAGCATATATTAATACAAAAATTGCGGTATAAAAGGCAGTAATGTTGTGTGTTAAAATAAGCAATGTCATTGCTATAATCGTAATAATATAGGGCTTATTGCTTGAAGAATAATCATTTAAAATTTCATAAACACCTAAAAATACAAGAGGAACAAGGCTTAGGGCTAGAGTTTCAGCATAAGCATTTCTTACATAAATCAAGCAAAAGCGATACGGAAATAAAACAAAAAATGTCGCGCCTAAAATACTTGAAATAGTACTTCCACAAGCCTTATATAAAAGCTTATAGCTTGAAATAGCACTCAATATCATAGATAACATAATTACAAGCTTCATTGAAGCGGTAAGTGAAAGTCCAAAATTAGCTAATAAAATACCAATAAGCGCGGTGATCAGGTGTGAAAATGAACCATACATTAATCTAACACCAAGGCCTAAATAATTAGCGGTTTCATAATTTAGATAATAGCTAAGGCTTCCACTCTTTATTGAATCATATAAATCCTGAATTTGAGCATAGTGAAAAGCATTATCATGACACCAAATATAGCCCTTATTAAACATGATAAAGCAAGGACTAAGCGCAATAAAAATGAGCATTAAATATATAAAAAGCTGGTTATGCTTTTTAAAAAAATACTTAATCATTTTTCTTATCTCCCTTAAGCTTTCTATCTATGAAAGGCTTAAGCCCATTAAATTTAGGAGATAAAAGCTCACAAATTAATATAGCTACGACTACAAGCACAGAGCCAAATAAAAA
>URFB01000210.1 GCA_900547045.1 uncultured Mollicutes bacterium | reverse complement strand
ATTTAGATTATTAATCGCTTCAATAATAATACTTAGCTCTCGATTATCAATTCCTCGTGTTTTTTGAACAACAGAATTAGAAATTAAATCAATAAATTGTCTACGATTAAAGCTTTTGCTTGATATTATTTCATTTAAAAGCCTTAGGGCCTCATAGCATTTAGAGGATTCGCTTGCTGATTTAGAAATAATATAAGGAATTTCAGGAAATATACTATCATTTCCCGAATAAAAAACCTTTTTAATAGCCGGCTCATATTCCTGTAGCTTAGGTGCATATACTAAAATGTCATATAATTTAAGCTTAGGATTTGATGCTAGAAGCTTACAAATATTTCCATGCAGTAATTCTATTTCTCTTTCTCTTGATGGTGCCTTAGATGCAAGAGGCTTCTTTATAATTGCTTGATTATCTTGGATTAGCTTTATACAGTGAATTTTATCAAGAGCCTTATCAATAGCAGCATCAAATCTTAAAAATCCAATCGCAAATACCTTAGCCTTATATTCTACTCCCTTATTTGCTAAATCACTAAAATAAGCATACTGACTATTTTGAGCTTTAATCATATCAAATAGCTTAGATTGCCAGCCATCAGGCTTAAAGCTATTTTTATCATAATCAATAAATATTTTAGCAAGCTTTTTAGCTAAGCTATATAGCCTTAAGCCTTCATAATTTGCAAGCTCTGGAAATTCTACTTTATTTTTAGATATAATATCATAAATAGATAGGCCCATTATATCTGATGAAATAAATTTTTTATCAGGGAAAAATACTTCATTTATAAATGGTACAAGCCTTTTAAATTTAACATTCATTAAAACATTATCAAATTTTCTTAACCAATATGATTTAAGCCATTGCTCATTTAATAAATTTGGTACAATTACTGTATATGTATCAAAAGGATTTTTATTTTTTTTTATTTCGTCAAATAGCTTATCCGCTAAGCTTTCTAAATTACACATATCCATAATATCACGTATAATCAATATAGATAAGTTTGATATCTTAATTGATTAATTCCTTTCTCTTGATTTATCAGGTTATTCTATCTAAAAAATTAGATGTTATAATGTAAATACACTGTGGATTCCTTTTAGCAAATTCATTTTATCACATAAAAAATCTAAAGTCATTATGTAGACTTAAAGAAACATTGATTTCTGATAGAACTAGATTTTTAAATCAAATAACTAGCTATTTAGATCAAATATTCCCAGAATTTAAGCCATTATTTGATAATGGTTTAAACAAATCAGCATTTTATCTTTTAACTCACTATATAACTCCAGCTAAGATGTCAAAGCTAGATTCTAACAAATATAGTAAGATGAAAAGTGAATTAAAATCTCCAATTTCTTATCAAAAGGTTTGTCAAATTAAAGATGCTGCTAAAAATACACTAGGACATTCTTCTAAAGCTTTGGAATATGCCTTGAAATCAGCTTTAAACATTTATCTATACCTTAATAATCAAATTGAAGAATTAGAAATAAAGATTATTGAAATCTATAATTCTTTAGATTGTCATATTCATATCATTAAAGGTATTAGAATACTTACAGCTGCTGGAATTATATCTGAAATTGGTAATATTACTAAATTTATTACTTCAGCCCAACTCCAGGCTTACGCAGGTCTTGAACCTTCTAAAATTCAATTTGGAACTATGGAGAATAATGGCAAAATGGTGAATCATGGTTCAAAGTACTCTCAATTTTCGCAGAAAAAACTCAAAAAAAGCAAGATATCTAAAACCTTGCCTTTATAATTTTGAATACCATATAATCAATATTGTGTATACTAAATAATTACATTGATTAGTATTTTTATTAATAAAATCAATACCTAACCTAATTATTGAAATTGTTCCATAATGCAGTATAAATAGTTTCTTTAACTAATCTTTTTATATCTCTAACATTTTTCAATTTAGAACTATAATTGTACAATTTTTCTTGTAACTTTAGTTTGCTAATACATTCTAATTCTTCTTGTTTTAAATTTTGTAATTCAGAACTGAAATATTTATCAATTATTCTTTTCTTGGAATCAGAACTTAATTCAGTAAAATGAATTATTTTAATACATTTAACGTTTATTTGCTATTATTAGCCCATTTTTTTCGTTTTCT
>URFB01000209.1 GCA_900547045.1 uncultured Mollicutes bacterium | reverse complement strand
AAAGAACAACAAAAATTACAAGTTTAAATGGTAATGATACTTTATTTGTATTATTGTCTGATGATGATAATTATAGTGGAACTAAATATACAATCGATGCTACAGGTGTTAAGGAATCTAGTACTGGCAATTATGCTATATTATATAGTTTAGTAGGTAATGTTAATATCTTAAGCAATAAAGTTCCTCAGGATGAGGTTACAAATGTTAATGTTAAAGCTGAGCTTTATGAATATAGTGATTTTTCAGGGAATGTATATAATGGTTTAACTTATAGCTTTAACTTTCCTGTGGAAGGTATTATTCACTATGGTAATGATAACGGAAATGTAAAAAATAATTTATTTTATAATGCTTTACAGGATATTTTTGATGCTAATAATGATAATATGATTACTTATAGTGAGGCTCATGCAACTTTATCTAGTGTCAAATCTACACTTGAGGCTAAAGGACTTTTATCAAAATATTTAGCAGTTGATACTAAATATAATTTAGAGTATTTAAAATTTGATGGAATTAGTATTGATTATCTTGATGGCTTAGAAAACTTCAGTAATATTTCGGGCTTTTCCTTTAATTCATGTGGATTTACTGATTTGTCAAAGCTTAGAAGGCTTCATAATTTAACTTATTTTTCGGCTACAAACAATCGTATTACCAATATCGAGCCTTTAAATTTACTTGATAATTTAATCTATCTTAATTTATCAAATAATAGTATTACAAGTATTGCTGATATTGCTTATTTAAGTAGTCTTTCATATCTTAATTTTGATAGTAATAAGATTACCGATTTTGAAGCTCTTGAAAATATGACAACAATTAAAGAACTATATTTAAGAAATATGACTAAAAATGGAACAGAATTTCCTAATGATTTTAGTATTGCTTATCAGCTTACCCTTGTAATGGTAAACTGTGCTTCAAATAATGCTTATCCAACTATTAAAACGGGAAGCGGTAGTGGAGTTGTATTTAATGTGGATTCTACAAAAATTGCGGCCGTTGAGGTACTTAAGCAGCTTGAGACTATCAATCGTGTTTCTAAAATATTATATTTGCCAACCAGCTATATTGATGCAAATGGTACATCTCATACTATTTCATGGAGCACAAGCAATTATAAAGTAATTAATATTTTAAATGAAACAGATCAATATGGCTCTCAGGTTTATAAAATTAATAGTCCTATTATTGATACTCCAATGGATATGATTGCCCAAGTTGATGGTCAATCATTCCAAAGAAGAATCAGGGTTACAGTTATAAAATCGGATGATTCACATATTTTCTTATATTCTAATGGTAATTATTATGATTTAACGGCCAATCCAGATTTAATTCCTGATGCTAGCCTTATAAATGCTTTCTTTACAAGCTTTAATAATAATAATACTACGGATGAAATTTCATTCACTGATTCAAATGGGAATATAATTACTACAAGTGAAAAATATGTTATTTCTAAAGCTGATTACGATCATGCAATATCTGCGGAGGTTATTTCTACGATTGACTGGTCAAATTATGGTATTGAATCATTAACCGGAATGGTATATTTGGCTCCATATTTTAAAACTGGCTCTGGTCAGGCTAAATCTTTGAATCTTGAGGGCAATCCTTTAGATAGTCTAGTTAATCTAAAGTACTTAACGGAAATTACGGAGCTTCGTCTTGGTGGAAGTCAGTTTGATTTTAATGAATTAATTGATGTACAAATAAGCGCTACGGGGACAATCTATTCAACCCCTTTAAATATATCAAACTTTTATGTGTCAAAATGCTACCGTCTTGATAATGATGATGTTTTAGCAGGATTATTTAAAATTTATTATGCAAATAAGAGTCTTAATATCTATATTGATGAAACTACAACTGCCTGGAATCCTTATGAAAAGCTAATTAATAAGAAAATGTCTTATTTACCTTCTATAATTAGCTTTAATGAATTGGGCTCATATGATTTATTTAATACAAAAGGTATTTATACATCATCTTCTGGATTTGAGATATATTTTTATGGAATAAAGCATATTTTTAAAGAGTCTAGTTCAAAAATTTATACACGATTTACTAATAAGTATAGTTGGCAAAGTAATAATGATTATTTTGATATAACAAATGGTACAATTAATTATAAAAAGCTAATCGC
>URFB01000208.1 GCA_900547045.1 uncultured Mollicutes bacterium | reverse complement strand
GTATGATGATAAAATGAGTGAATTTTATCGTGAAAAGGCTATTGAACGCTTCTATAAGGAAAAGAAATATAATCATAGTCTTAAGGCCATTCAAGCCAATTTTGATAGTTTTAATCATCACAAGGGCTATAAATATAAGCTTAAAAGAGAATATAATACCTTCCTTCTTTTTGATAAAAATAAAAAAATTGATCTTCTTTTTTATGAAAATGAATATAAAAATAAAATTAATAGCCTAAAGGTTAAAAAATATTTACTTGACTCTGAAAGAAAATATAAGCTTAGCCTAATTGAGCTTGATGAGGAATACGAAAAATATGTAGCCAATTTAGAAATTGAATTTGCTAAAAGTGAAAACGAGCGCTACAATAATAAGCTTGATAATAATCTTAGTAAAGATGTAAATAATGAAAGACTTCTTTTCGATATCAACAAATCAAAGCTTAATTATGCCTACCAAGGCTGGGAAAATCTAAGAAATCAAAGTATGTCGCGCTTAAAGCTTAAAGCTAAAAATCAGCTAAATAGTAAAAATCATGCGATTGAAGTCAATAAAATGAATAATGAGCTTCATAAAAATATTGATGAAAATAAACGTAAGCTTAATGACCTTGAAGCTATTTTAAACATTGAAAAAAACAAATATCTAGTAAAATTTAATAATGAACTTATCAATCATAAGATTCAATTTTGTAATAATGAGCATAGCTTTTTAAAGGCTAATTCTACTTCTTTATTTGAAAAAAATCAAAGTATTTTAAAGGAGAATGCTCAATTTAATGAAAGCTCTAAGCAATATTACACTAAATATTCCGCTTTATTAAAAACTAAGGAAACTAATAATTACATTAATAATATCGAAAAGCTTAATAATGAATCCCAAAATGATCGTACAAATCATAAATATGAGCTTAATATTAAAAAATTAAATTATGATAATGCGCTTTTACAAAAGCTTGTAGGAATGGTACTTGATATTGAAAGGTCATATAAGACTATAATATTAAATATGGTTCTTACTACATCTTCTTTTTTAAAAAACCATCTTACTAATTGCGAAATAATTGTTAAGACCTTAAATCTGATTGTTAATGAATTTATAGATTTTATCGTCGCGATTAACGATAATTTATTATCTTTAATTTGTAAAATAATCAATGATCGTGTTTCCTTTGAGGTTGGTAATAAATATGAAAAAGAAATTAGCCTTATCAATGATAAATATAAAACACAAATTGATCAGATTACAGATAATCTTACAAAGGCTAAAAAAACAATCAGTGATTATGATTTACAGCTAGCAAATATTTATAAAAAGCTAAGCAATAATGATAGTCTTTTGAAAAAATTACATGGTCCTGAGAAACATAAAATTAAAGAAGAATCTAAAAAGCTTATCAAAAATAGCAATAAAATTATTAATATGAGTAGCTATGTTCAAGAGGCTAAAAGCAGAATTGAATACAGGCTAAAACGTTTTGACGCACTCAAGACAATCGAGCTTGACCGTATTAACACAGTTAAAAATGCTAACTTTATTATTAATAATCAAACAATTATAAAGGCTAATATGCTTATTGATCGTATTAATACTAATCTTATTAGTATGAAAAATATTTTTAAATTTGATTTACTTGTAATTTACAAGGAATTTAATAAAAATTATTTTAAGCTTAAAAATATTCTAAATACTAATATTGACTTCCTATTTTCTAATATGCTTAATATAATTGAAAGCTTCTACATTAATGAAAATAAAAACATTAATATCGTATTTAAAAATGAAATTCAAAGAAATCAAGGTATTGAGCAGGAGCGTAAAAAGCATGCCGAAAAAAATAGTCATGACCTTGAAAGAAAGATTAATAGCTGTCAAGAAAATTACACCTTTGAATTTGAGCAGCATCATAATCGTATTAATGATATAGAGCTTGATTATTTAAATAAAATCAATACTAATATCGCAAAATATAAGGCTATAAATAAGAGTAGCTATTCTTCTTTGATGCAAAATAAACAAAAATATTATGATATATTTAATGCCTGTGATCAAAATAGTAATCATATTATTAATACTTTAATTACAGAAAATAATAATATGAAGCGTAATTACGCACTTAATTTAAATATTCTTGATAAGAAATATAGTTCAATAGAAAAGGATAACACCAAAAATCATTACGATTATCTAGATAAGCTA
>URFB01000207.1 GCA_900547045.1 uncultured Mollicutes bacterium | reverse complement strand
ATAAATCCTGTAATTACAAGATAAGAAATCATAGGTGAAATTAAAGGAACAGTAATTCGCCATAAGGTTGTTGCCTTATTAGCTCCATCAATCTTAGCTGCATCATAGTATTGCTTATTAACGTTTTGTAGAGCACCGAATAAAATAAGAATCTTAAACGGAAGACCAGCCCAAATTTCATAAACAATAACTACAACCATCATAGCGATAGTTGAGGCATCACTGTCAACCCAGTGAACATGAGAACCAAACATATTATTAATTAATCCCCAAGTACCCTTACCATTCGCAAGCTGTGCTTTAGTACCAACTACGTTAAACATTGCTGCGAATACAGCTCCAATTGATAACGAATTTGTTAGGTAAGGTAAGAATAGAATTGATTGATAAGCCTTTTGTAGTGGCTTAATTGAAGCTAGTGCAACAGAAATTAAAAGGGCAAGAATAGTTGATAAAGGTACAGATATAAATGCAAATAGCACAGTATTTCTTAAACATACTAAAAAGAAATTATCTGTAACAGCATTCTTGAAGTTTCCAAATCCTATTCCAGTAAATGTTCCACTTAAACGGTTATAGTTTTCTTGGAATGATGTTATAACTGTATTAATAATTGGGTAAAATGTAAAGATGCATAGTAAAATGAATGCAGGTAAAATCCATAACCAACCCTTGTTGTTATAGCATACTCTACCAAATGCTTTCATATTTTCTTTAAATGAACGTTCACGTAAACGTCCCCACCATGCCTTTGTAGCTTCCTTAAAATTATGAGCCCATTCTTTTATTGCCTGGCCTTTTTCTTTAAACCAGTTTTTTAAATTTGACCCTAAATTCTTGAAGAAGCTGATAAAGGCATTGTCCTTTTTTCCTTCTTGATTTGCCATTATCTCAACCTCATTTCACTGTCCTTGTTGAATAAGAATACTTTGTTTGCTTTTAAATCAAACTTAAGCTCTGTTGAGTCAGGTAATTTGATATCAGAGTCAATAATTGTTCTTACAGTTGGCTTAGTTGAAGCTGCATGTTTAGAAACAATTGATTTGTCACGTCCCATTACTTCAATGCTTTGCTTTTGAAGAGTTAATACACCATTTTCTTCATTGAAGATAAATCCTTCGGGACGGATAGCAACGTAAATCTCTTGATCATCGTAATTAGTGTCCATAATCTTTTCTTCATCAATATATACACCATGATTCTTGATTACACCGCTAAAGATATTAATAGGTGGAGTACCTAAGAAATTGGCAACGAATAGGTTAGCAGGGTCATCATAGATTTCCTGAGGATTACCCATTTGCTGTACAACACCCTCCTTCATAACTAAAATAGAGTCGCAAATTGACATTGCTTCCTCTTGGTCATGAGTTACGAAGATAGTTGTAATACCAGTTTCTACCTGAATACGCTTGATTTCCTCACGTGTTTGAAGACGAAGTCTTGCATCTAGGTTAGAAAGAGGCTCATCAAGTAGTAATACACTTGGCATTTTAACAAGCGCACGAGCAATTGCAACACGTTGCTGTTGACCACCTGATAGCTCACTAGGCTTACGATTTAATAATCCTTCGATTTGAACAAGCTTAGCTGCATCAAATGATCTTTGCTTTGCTTCTTCCTTTGGTACACGCATATTCTCAAGTGGGAACATAATATTTTGTTCTACTGTCATATGAGGATATAGTGCATAGTTTTGGAATACTAAACCAATACCTCTCTTTTCTGGTGCTAGAGTTGTTACATCGTCATCACCAAAAATAATGTTTCCTGAAGTTGGCTGTTCAAGTCCGCTTAGCATGAATAATGTTGTAGATTTTCCACAACCTGATGGTCCTAAAAGACCGATAAGCTTTCCTGAAGGAATTTCAACGTCTAAATCGTTGACAGCAACAACTTTAGTTTTGGCTTTCTTGTTTTCGAAAACCTTAGTTAAATGTTTTAATGTTATTTTCATAACGTTCCTCCGTACGGCACTAAAATTTTTTGCACATATATTTTAGCATATTTATAAACTCAATACAATAAGGGATTTCTTAGCAATAGGAGCAAAAAGCAGTAAAAATCCAGTAAATGTAAAACTTTTTTACAAAATTTAGACCTTTATCTAAATCATTTTACTTTTTTTAATAATTGTAATTAAATTTCGATAAAAACTAGGAATTTTCTAATTAGAAGAATTTATGAGCCTATTATATATAATATTCTTA
>URFB01000206.1 GCA_900547045.1 uncultured Mollicutes bacterium | reverse complement strand
TATTTTCATATATAAATTTAGGTGATAATATCAATAATTATAGGATTAGAAGAAGAATTCTAATAGTAATGCTTATAGCTATCATATGCTTTCTTACATTGGTAGGAAGACTTATCTATATTAATATTGGAATGTCAGATTTTATTAATAAAAAGGCTTATGAGCAGTGGTCAAGGGATATTCCTATTAATAGCGGAAGAGGTAAAATTTATGATAGAAAGGGCCAATTAATTGTAGGAAATAAAAGAACTCTAACTGTCGTTTCAATTAACAGGCAAATAAAAAATAAGGATGAGTGTGCTAAAAAAATTGCGAGTGTTCTAAAATGTGATTCTGATTTAATATTGAAGCATTTAGCCAAAAATGTTTCGGTTGAAATTATCAAGCCTGAGGCTCGTCATATATCGGTTGAGGAGGCAAGTGCCATCGCTAGTCTTAATCTTGAAGGAATATATCTCGCAACCGATGCTACAAGATACTATCCTTATACAGATCTTTTAGGTCAAACCCTTGGATTTACCAATATTGATAATGAAGGACTTACAGGCCTTGAATATATTTATAATGATTATTTAAAGGAAAGTGATGGAGCTCTTAAGATTTACACTGATGCTAAAGGAAATAAGATGGATAATATGGTTTCTTATTACAGTAAGGCTACACCAGGCTTAGATCTTTATCTTTCAATTGATTTAGATGTATGCCGTATTTTAGATAATATTGTTAAAAATACGGCTTTAAAATACAATCCCAAAACGATAATTTGTGGTGTTTCTAATGTTAAAACCGGGCAAATAGTGGGTATCAGTCAATATCCGTTTTATGATATTGAGCGCTACAGGGAATATGATCAGGAAATTTATAATCGAAATTTTTTAGTTTGGAAAAGCTTTGAGCCAGGCTCTACCTTTAAAATTGTGACCTATAGTGCTGGAATTGAGGAAAAGAAATTTAATTTAAATGAAAGAATTAACTGTACGGGCTCAAGGACAATCGCGGGAAGTACTATGCATTGCTGGAAGCGTAAGGGTCATGGTAGCCTTTCGATGCTTGAGGTAATTGAAAATTCCTGTAACTGTGGCTTTATGGATATCGGCTCAAGGCTTGGAATTAATACCTTTATGAGCTATGTTAAAAGCTATGGCTTTGGGTCTAAAACTGGAATTGACCTTTTGGGTGAATCAACGGGAATTTTGTTTAATCAAGCTACAATGGGACCAGTTGATTTAGCCTGCGCGTCCTTTGGACAGGGAAATAGTACAACACCTATACAGCTTATGATGGCTATGTCAGCCTGTGTAAATGGTGGTAATTTACTCACCCCCTATTTGCTTGATAGGGTAGTTGACCAGTCTAATTCCTTAATATACGAGGCAAGCCCTAAAATAAAAAGAAGGGTTATATCTAAGGAAACCTCTGATATCATGCGCTATAGCCTAGAATCAGTTGTAGCAAAGGGTACTTCAAGAGCGGCCTATACTAACGGATACCGCGTTGGAGCTAAAACCGGTACATCTCAGCTTAAGGGTGAAAACGGAGGCTATTCACACTCTAATTTTATTCTTTCAGTTTTATCAGCTGCACCGATGAATGATCCTGAGTATTGTTTATATTTTGCTATTGAGGAGCCGCAAAATACCGTTCAATATGCGGGTGTAGTAGTAGCTCCTATTATATCAGAAATATATGAGCAAATTCTTCCAGTGCTTTCAGTAAAGCAGGATTATGCCGGCGCAATGCCTAAGAAATATCGCTATTATATTGATGAAAAATATTTTACTGTTGAGGATTATATTGGCTTAATGAAGGAGGCTATACCTAAAAAATATAATTATAATCTTATTTGTATTGGAGATGGTACAAGGGTTATAGACCAATTACCTCAAGCAGGATCCTTAATTAAGGAAGGTGGAACAGTAATATTATATTTAGGAAGCTAATAGCAATTTTATATAAAACTGATTAATGAATGTGTTTTATATTAAAAAATATACTTTTTAAACTAGTAATTTTATAAAAAAATACGACTTTTACATTTTATCAACAAAAATCGATTTATTTCGACGAAGCAAATTGTTATAATAAGAATGAATTAGGATACAAAAGAGTTTTCTGCTTTTTTAACTCTTGTCTTACCTCAAAATCAATCCTAATTCGAATAAGTTTTATTGTATACCTAAGTTTTATTAGGTATACTTTTTTTATTCCTTGAACTATAAT
>URFB01000205.1 GCA_900547045.1 uncultured Mollicutes bacterium | reverse complement strand
TCAGGTAAGAATAAATCATAGCTAATAATCTGGCGTCCTGTAACATTTTCTTTGCCATATGTATAATCCTTTCTCCCCAAAATTGTTATATTTGAACAAGCAACCTCATCTGAAATTAGCTTAGAAAGATTTATACAATTTGCGAAAGCATAGTCACCAATCTCTTTTATTTTATCACTACCAAGATAAATGCTTGTAAATTGTGAACAGCCATCAAAAGCGTGATTACCAATTGATGTGACATTTTCATAATTTTCATAATTATATTTCATCTTATTATTAAATGTAATAGTATGAGAAATATCATTCTTAGTATAATAATCACTATTATACGTAATATGCATTAAATTAGAGCAATTATAGAAGGCATAATCACCAATCTTATTAATTTTTGTTGATTGCTCATCAAGAATAATAACATTTTCAAGTGTTGTCATACCACTAAATGCACCAGCACCAATAACAGTTTCCTTGAAAATATATAAGGTTGCTAATCCAGCAGGAATATAATATTCTACTTCCTTAACCTCATTTGATTCAAGATAGGTTTGTGTAATTTTAATCATCTTAGCTACGCTAGATGTTCCGTTTAATGCTGTTTCATTGTCCGTAGTACCAAAAATATAGCCAAATAAAGCTTCTTCCGTATCTGAAATACCAGCCGCTCTACCAATAAATGGTAATGACATGATATGAATACTCATACAGCCGGCAAAAGCACCATAGCCAATTTCAGTAATCGTGCTTGGCAATGTTACACTTTCAAGTTTTATACAATCCTTAAAAGCACCTGGGGAAAGCTTTGTAACACCTTCTGGTAAATTTAAATGAACTAGACCTGTACATCCAAGAAGCATATTATCACCAAGAAGCTTATTTTCAAAAATAATCTCTTGTAAGTCAACACAATTAGCGAAAGCACTATCATCAATTTGAATAACAGAATATGGAATCTTAACCTTTTCAATTCCCGATTCAGAGAAGGCAAATGCTCCGATAGTTGTTAGACCACCATCTGTTCTTGTCGTATTATCATTTTGAGTTTGACCTGGTAATATAACCTTCGACCAATCACTATTAGTTAGGGATTTGCATCCGAAGAAGGCATAATCATTAATTACCTTCACTGTACTTGGAATAATTACTTCTGCAAGTGATGTACAATTTTTAAAGAATCCTGAGGCAATATTATCAACACCAGCAGTAAATGTCGCCTTCACTAAGCTTGAGTTATTGGCAATAACATCAGTACCAATAGATGTTAAAGTATCAGATATTGTTATTTCAAGTAAGCCTGATTCATCAAATGCATGATCACCAATCGTTGTTAATGTACTAAAATCAGCATAATTAATTGCTTTTGTACCATAGAAGGCATATTCACCGATTTCAACAAACGTACTAGGAATATTACCGGAAGAGGAAATATCAGCATTTCTTGCTAAAACAGAAGATTTAGTAGGATAGAACGTTTTAATGTAGGACACACCTGTAGAATCACTAACATTTGTCCTTGTATCTTTAATATACCATTGGTAGTCAATTTTATTCTTTACAAATTCAATCTCATTAAGTTCTGTATCTCTTAAGCCATTATGCTTAATATTAGTTAAATGCTTGTCCCCAGCTTCATCAATAACATACCAGCAACGAGATTCAATATCCTTTTGAGGTGCTGTTACTTCTTGCGTTTTTTCACTACCAATATACCAATAATAAGAGCCATCAGCTTCTTTTTTAATTACGGCTGATAAATTTGAATCATCATAAGCCTTAATATTAGTTTTAACAGGCTTACCAAGAGGGTCACTAATTGTCCAATATAAATCGTCTTCGGTAATTGTGTCACCAGGACTTAAATTTTTATAGCTTGGATCATATGATTTACGTGTATATCGCTCAATCCTGCTTCCATCAAAATATGTTGCAGCTTCACCATCAATTGTACAGCTTGTATAATCAGCTGAAATAATGCCTGCTTTATTCGTATAAGCAGCAATATTAATAGGTTTGACACCATCAGCTTGATACCAAGTATAATTTTTCATAACCGGTATATTATTTAATTCAGTATAAACAACGCCAATTCCCGTTGAATTACCATTTAATAAATACTCTGTCATATCAGATGAAATAGTCCATATATCAGCTAATTTATACTCACTTGATTTAGTATTATTTACATACCAATAAGCCTTAGTAGTAATCTTATCAGGCGATGTTACAATTTCAGTTTGATCAGCACCGTTTATAGTCGTTACACGC
>URFB01000204.1 GCA_900547045.1 uncultured Mollicutes bacterium | reverse complement strand
TGTTTTATTTAATATCGAGGGATACTAGAAAAACCTCAGATAGCCTACAGGAGCCAGAATCAATTACGGGTCCTCGTGATGGCTTTGTTGAAAATATCAGAACTAACATTTGCCTTATAAGACAAAGAATTAAGGATAATTCCCTTGTGATTGAAGAAAAAAGCTTGGGAAGAAGAAGTAAGACTAAAATAAATATTCTTTCAATTGCAGATATAACTAATAAAAGCTTTATTAATGAGGTTAAATATTATTTAAATCAAATTGATACAGATGCGATTCTTTCCCTTGAGGATGTTACAACCGTGTTTCAAAAAAATTGTATTATGCCCCAATATTTATATGTAGGAGTGCCCGATATTGCATCAAGAAGGCTTTTAGATGGTGAGATAATTATTTTAATTGATAATATTCCTAGTGCTATATGCCTACCTAATACAATATCATCATTTCTTAGGAATCGTGTTGAGCAGGTAAATATTCCGATGTATTCGCTTTTTGAACGCTTTTTTTTGTATCTTTCCATCTTTATAGCGGTTTTCTTTTTACCTATTATGGCTTGCTTCCTTACCTATCAAACTGATTCCTTGTCATTAAGCATGCTCCTTAGAATTAAGTTTACAAATCAGGGGGTCTTTTTTCCGATATATATTGAAATCTTTTTTGTTTTATTCCTCTTTGAGCTCTATTATATTGTTTCCTTGAAATCTCCTAAGCTGACCCTATCTTCGATGGTTGTGCTTGTTGGTGGTATTATAATTGGCCAAAACACGATTGAATCAGGCATGGTTAGTGATTTTGTAATGAACTGTGTAGCTTTGTGCTTTTTAGCAACTTTTACCATATCCTCAAATGTTACCTTTGTTATGAGCCTATCGCTTTTAAGAATCATGCTCCTAATTAGTACGATATTTTTAGGAATGTTTGGCTTTACGATTTCTACCTTCTATTTAATATGTAAGATTGCAGAGGAATCAACCTTTCATATTGATTTTTTATATCCCTTCATTCCTTTTGATAAAAAGGGTATAAAGAAGGTAATTTTATATGATTCATCAAAATCATTAGTGGAAAGACCGATTCCGTTTAATCCTAAAAATCGGAGGAAGAAGCGATGAGAAAATGGTTTGGAGTTTTGTTTTTATGTGCCATTATTTATTTGGCCACGACTAAATTTAGCTTATCTAATGTCTTATATGTATCATCATGTCATTTTGCCTATCAAGATGACGAATATAGGATAAGCGCTTTAATTCTTGAAAATGATGAGCAGGAAATTATAAAAAGTAATGCCACAAGTCTAGGTGGCGCCTTTACCTTACTTAGTCAGGCATCATCCTTACTAATTAATTTTAGGCATATTGAAAGCATTGTTCTTGATTATAGTATTCTTAATGAAAAGCATATAGAAGCTATAAGAGCATATTTGCTTAATAATAGTGCTATCGATTTTAATTTCTATCTTTTTGCATCAGAAATTTCTGCCGATGAAATTTTTTCCTATGAAAATCCTAAGGGAATCAGTAGTTATTATTCCTTACTAAATGTTGATTATAACGACGATAGCCAATTTTCCTATGCTAAGCCCTGTCATTTGATTAGCTTTTTAAAGGGCTGGAGTGATGATATTTTAATTAAGCTTCCGATTATTGGTTTAAGCGAGGTCTTTTCAAATAAAAACTTAACAATAAAGGGTGTTTTATGCTTAAATAAAAAATCATATCATAGTATTATGCAAAATGATTGGCCCTTTTTATTTCTTTTTAATGATTTTAAAGCTGGTGTCATTAATTTAAGTTCATTTCATGCTATCTTAAATTCGAATGATGTATCATTTAAATATGGGGATAATTTAACGATAAGGATAAGGATTCAGTATGAAGGATTACTTAATTTAGATAATTCTAATGATCTAGAGGCTTATTTAAATGAAAAGGCCCTTAAGCTAATTAGCTATTTTGAAAAAGAGCAAATTGATTATTTTAATATAGCTCAAATAAATGAGCTTAGGTCTTGCCAATATTCCTATGATAATATTACGATTGATTTAAAGACACAAAAAAAATAAAAGCATAAATATTGTTTTTTTGAAAAAAGAAAAAGATATTTCTTGATTTAGATATTTTTCTGTGATATACTAAAAAAGCAATATTTAGGGGCGTAGCATAATGGTATTGTTGCGGTCTCCAAAACCGTCCGTGGGAGTTCGATTCTCTCCGCCCCTGCCATTTATATTGATAAGAATAGATGTAGATTTCTACATCTTTTTTTAATGTCTTATTATTTATAATAAAAATGATTTAATTTTTTAAAAAAATAGA
>URFB01000203.1 GCA_900547045.1 uncultured Mollicutes bacterium | reverse complement strand
GTTGTAGCGAACCCTACAACCGACAATGTTAATGAAGCCCTAAGCCTTTATAAAAATAGTGGCTGTGACTCGATTATCGCCTTTGGAGGAGGATCACCCATTGACTGTGCTAAGGCCTTAGGTGCCTTAGTGGTAAATCCTAAAAAGGATTTATCTAAGCTTAAAGGAATATTACATGTTAGAAAGAAGATTCCAATGCTAATTGCTTGCCCCAGTACGGCAGGTACGGGCAGCGAAACGACACTTGCTGCGGTTATCGTTGATTCTAAGACAAGACATAAATATGCAATTAATGATTTTCCTTTGATTCCAAGCTATGCTTGCTTAGATGAATCAGTTTGTATGACTCTTCCTGATGCTGTAGTAGCTCAAACCGGAATGGACGCTTTAACTCACGCGATTGAATCCTATATAGGAAGAAGTGGTAATAAAAGGACAAGAGCAGATGCCCTTGAGGCTATTAAGCTTATTTTCGATAATCTTTTAATATCCTATAAGGATAAAACAAGAGAATCAAGAAAAAATATGCTTATTGCCGCTCATAAAGCAGGAAGATCCTTTTCTAAGGCCTATGTTGGCTATGTTCATGCTTTAGCTCATGCCCTTGGTGGTAAATATAATACTGCTCATGGTCTTGCCAATGCCGTTATTCTACCAATCGTTTTAAGAGAATATGGTAGGGGTATCTATAAGAAAATGAAAAGGATTGCAATTTATTTAGGCTACGCTACAAAATCAACTAATGCTAAGGAAGCCTGCAATCTTATAATTAATAAGATTGAGGAATATAATAGGATTTTAAATATTCCAGTTCATTTAAAGGGAATCGAGGATGAAGATATTAAAATGATGGCAGCTTATGCCTACCATGAGGCTAATCCTCTTTATCCTGTCCCAGTCCTTTGGTCTAAGGAGAAATTAGCCCAAATGTATAAGAAAATAGGTGAAGAAAGTGCAGAATAATATTGATGATCTTATAAATAATCATTATGCCTTTTTTAAAACTAAAAGGACCCTTGATTATAAATATAGAATTTTATATTTAAAAAAATTATATAAGGAAATCAAAAATAATATTGATTTAATTAATGAAGGCCTATATAAGGATTTAGGTAAAAGCCCAAGTGAAGCCTATATGTGTGAAACGGGGCTTGTGCTTAGTGAAATTACTTATATGCTAAAGCATATTAAGAAATTTTCTAAGCCAAGAAGGGTTAGAACTCCTCTTGCTCAATATATTTCTAAAAGCTTTGAGCTTGCAAGCCCATATGGAGTTGTTTTAGTAATGAGTCCTTGGAATTATCCTTTTTTACTAAGCCTAGATCCAATTGTTGAGGCTGTAGCGGGTGGGAAATGTTTTTTTATTTAAAAAAAAGCGGCTGGTAATGTTGTTTTACTTAAAACCAGTGAGTATTCACCTAATACTAATAAGGTTGTGAAAAGAATTATTGAAAATGTTTTTCCTAAGGAGTATGTATCATGTGTTTTTGGAGGATATGAGGAAAATTCTTTATTACTTCAAAAGAAATTTGACTATATTTTCTTTACGGGAAGTAAAAAGGTTGGAAATATAGTATACCAAAGTGCTTCAAAATCAAATACTCCTGTAACGCTTGAGCTTGGTGGTAAAAGCCCTTGTGTCATTGATGCTAAATGTAATTTAAAGCTAGCTGCTAAAAGAATTGTCTTTGGTAAGCTTCTTAACCTAGGACAAACCTGTGTTGCACCAGATTATTTTTTCGTACATAAGAGTATTAAAAATAAATTTATTGATTTAATTATTAAAGAAATTAAAAGACAATTCGGTGATAATCCAATTGAAAATGCAAGCTATGGAAAAATTATTAATTTAAATCATTTTAGAAGAATTAATAATTTAATTGATAAATCAAAGGTAATTTATGGTGGAAATATTGATGAATCAAGACTCAAAATAGGACCAACATTAATGGATCATGTATCATTTGATGATAAGGTAATGAAGGAAGAAATCTTTGGACCAATTTTTCCTATAATTGAATATGAAAGCCTTGATGAGGTAATAGGCAAGATAAATGAAGGAGATACACCTCTTGCATGCTATATTTATTCTTCAAATAAAAGAAATATTAACAAGCTTGTAATGGAAGCTGAATTTGGTGGGGGATGTATCAATGACTGTATCATTCACCTTGCATCAAGCTATTTACGCTTTGGTGGCTTCAAGGAAAGCGGAATAGGTTCATATCATGGCTTTAATGGCTTCCAAACCTTCAGTCATTATAAGAGTATTGTCGATAAAAAAACTATTATTGATCTTCCTATGCGCTATCAGCCATATAAGAAGCTTAATGATAAGCT
>URFB01000202.1 GCA_900547045.1 uncultured Mollicutes bacterium | reverse complement strand
AGCAGCAGAAGTGATAGTGATACCACGTTCTTGTTCTTGCTCCATCCAGTCCATTTGTGAAGCACCTTCGTGTGTTTCACCAATGTCATGAATAACCTTTGTATGGAATAAGATACGTTCAGTTGTAGTTGTCTTACCAGCATCAATGTGAGCCATGATACCAATATTACGGTATGTATCTAGTGAATGTTCTCTAGCCATAATTTAAACTCCTTTTATAAATTAGAAACGATAGTGAGCAAATGCCTTATTTGCTTCAGCCATCTTATGAGTATCTTCGCGCTTCTTAACAGCAGCACCAGTTCCGTTAGCTGCGTCCATAATTTCCTTAGCTAACTTTTCTTCCATAGTTTTCTCATTTCTCTTACGAGCATATGTTACTAACCATCTTAAACCTAAAGTTTCCTTTCTTTCAGGTCTAACTTCTACTGGAACTTGGTAGTTTTGTCCACCAATACGACGACTCTTAACTTCAACAACTGGCATAATGTTATTCATAGCAGCGTTAAATACTTCAAGAGCATCTTGACCAGTTACTTCCTTAACACGGTTTAAAGCACCGTAAACAATGCTTTGAGCAGTACCCTTCTTACCGTCTAGCATAACTGTGTTCATAACACGAGTTACAAGCTTAGAACCATAAATTGGATCTGCAAGCACTTCTCTTTTAGCGATATGTCCCTTACGAGGCATGGCGATTCCTCCTTTTCAAATTAAGATTTTTTATAAATTAATGTGTTTAAGAAGATTTTACTTCTTTGCTTTTGGTCTCTTAGCACCATACTTAGAACGAGATTGTAAACGATTTGCAACTCCTGTAGTATCTAGTGCACCACGAATGATATGGTAACGTACACCTGGAAGGTCCTTAACACGACCACCACGAATAAGAACTGTACTGTGCTCTTGTAAAGAGTGTCCAATTCCTGGAATGTATGCTGTTACCTCCATTCCGTTTGATAAACGAACTCTGGCATATTTTCTTAAAGCTGAGTTTGGCTTCTTTGGTGTCATAGTTGTAACACGAGTACAAACTCCACGCTTTTGAGGTGCGTTTACCTTAGTATAACGCTTTTGAAGAGTATTGAAAGATACACCTAGGCTTGGAGCCTTTGATTTTGTAGTCTTATCTTGTCTTCCTTTACGTACTAATTGAGCAATTGTTGGCATTGTAATTTCTCCTTTCTATCACACGATATGATTATTTGTTATTACAAAATTTATTCCATTTAATATACAAAATTAAATGTCACAATTTTTCACAGCAGTCACATTATACAAGTTCAATTTTAACTTGTCAACAAGAAAATGTAAAAAAAATTAAAAAAATATTGTTTTTGTGTAAACACCCGGGTATGTGTGCATAAAATATGGCTTAATTGCGTGTTTTTTTATAAAAACTACAATTTTTATTTTTGGTAAATATTTAATTAATTATACCTAACTTTTATATAATAATGATTTAACATCCTCTTAGCTTAAATTATAGCTATTTTTAAGATGATAGCTATAGAACATAAAATTTATTCTTTATTTTTAAATTTGAATGTGCTATCATTTATTTGTATGTTCCTATAGCTCAGCTGGATAGAGCGTTCCCCTCCTAAGGGAAAGGCCGGAGGTTCGAATCCTCTTGGGAACGCCACTAAAAAATTAGCTCTTCATTACGAGGAGCTTTTTTGTTGTTTAGATTATTCAAATAAATCATCAACAGTATACAACTGATGCTTTTTTCTTTTATATCATAACCACTTTTAGAAAAAAACATAATTTACAGGATTTAAATTAGTTTTAGATATTTGACTTATTTCTTCTTTAATCATTTCATCACTTATCTTAATATTTCTATATTTACATTCATAAAAAATAAAACCATCCTTTGTTTGACCTACAGCATCAAATTATCCGTCCTTTTTTCTTTAGGATTATCATACCAATATGTTCTTATATCAAGCAACATTGGCTTTAGTTTCAGTTCTTTATTTTTTCTTATTAAAAAATCTTTACATATCATTTCAAACACATTTGGTATAAAATGATTTTCAAAGTCATCATTAATAAACGTATCATAAATACATCATCATCTAATAAATTATGCGTTGATTCATTCTTGTATATTATAGTTATAATAAAATCTTAAGCTTAAATTCTTTATTCTATATCCACTTTTCCTTTTATTATTTTTATCATTAATTGGGCAAATATATTCTACAAGATCTATCTTAATCCATTTGCTTAAGTAAAATAGATAAATCAAATCTTCCATATAACGGGTTATTATGTTCTAAAACTACTCCTCTAATATCTAAATTAGAACCTAGAATATTAGTACCATAGGTATAGCTTCCTCCTA
>URFB01000201.1 GCA_900547045.1 uncultured Mollicutes bacterium | reverse complement strand
GTCTTTAATTTTAGTTTCTCTTTTGGCCTTTATTAATAGCTATACAGGACATAAGCGAAATATTCCAGTAAGTACGATTATTATATGCTTAGTTATTCTTGATATGGTATCCATATTTGTAAATATCTTTACAAATCACGCCTTTGATTTTAAGGTAATTGTAAGAGATAATTTCGAATATTTATTAATTGATGCTAAATGGCCCTACATTCTCCATATGGCGTTAAGCTATAGTATATGTACCTTCATATTAATGCTATTAATTCACCAATTTATCATAAAACCTGCGGTATATAAAATTAGATATTCAACTATTTTATTTTGTATTTTAATTACTGTATTTGTAAATTGCGTTGCCTATATTGGAAAGCTTCGTATTGATCCAACCATTTTTATGTATAGCCTAGCGGCAGGTTGTGTTTATTATTTAAGCTTTAAATATACACCTCGTATACTTATAAATCAAATCCAAAGCTTAATTATTGAAGAAATGAATGATATTCTTGTAATCTTTGATAATTATGGTAAGCTCCTATATATAAATGAAAGAGCTAAAGAGCTTATAGGTGTTACTGATGATATAAATCTTAAGGATATTGAATCTTTTTGTAAGCAACACGAGGATCGCTTTAATGATAGCCTTTTAAGCCTTAAGCAAAATATTTATTTTGACATTGAAACAAAAGAAATTAATGATTATAAGAAGCGTCTTCAGGCTATTGTTTATATTTTCCACGATGTTACCCTAAGAGAAACTGAAAAAAGGCTTCGTAGCTATGAAACATCGCATGATTATATAACAGGAATCTTTAATAGAAGATATTTTCTTGAGCAGGCAAATAAAATTTATCAAAATTACGAAGACAAATATGCTATTTTAGCTACCAACTTTGAAGGCTTTAGAATTGTAAATGAAATGCTTGGTGTTGGTGGTGGAAATCATATTCTTAAGTGTATTGGTGAGGCCTTAACAGAAATTGATAAGGAGATTGGCATTATTTATGGCCGAATGGAAGGAGATAAATTTGCCATTTTAGTTAAAACCTCAAAGCTTGATAGCTGTCTTAAGAAGCTTCAGGAAAAAATTCATGAAATAATTAAAAGAACACCACTTACCTTAAAGATTGGTATTGTGTATGTGCTTGATGATAGTATTGAAGCAGCATACGATAATGCAATAAAAACCCTACATTATATTGCCCATGACTTTTCAAAGATGATAGGTATTTATGATGAGAAGGTAAATGAATCAAATATTAGAAGTCAAAATTTACTTTTAGATTTTGATGAGGCAATCAAAAATCATCAATTTTTAGTTTATCTTCAGCCTCAAATTAATTCCTACGATGATACTATTGTAGGTGCTGAGGCTTTAATAAGATGGAAGCATCCTAAATACGGTATGATACCACCATCTGAATTTATTCCTTTATTTGAAAAAAATATGATCATTAATCGACTTGATGCCTATGTTTGGGAGGAAGCCTGTCGCTTCCTTAAAAAATGGGACGATGAGGAGCATAAAAAGCTTTGTCTTTCGGTTAATATTTCAACTAAGGATTTCTATCTTATTGATGTAGTATCTACGATAATTGGCCTAAAGGATAAGTATCAAATTGATTCTTCAAGGCTAAAGCTTGAAATTACCGAATCAGCCTTTGTTAATGACCAAGAGCTTTTAATTAAAAATGTTGTGGCCTTACAAAAGGCGGGCTTTGTAGTTGAGATGGATGATTTTGGTTCTGGATATTCATCATTTAATAGTCTTAAGGATATTCCTATTGATGTCCTAAAGCTTGATATGAAATTCCTAGCAGGAGACATTGAAAATAAGAAAACATATGAAATCCTAACATCAGTTATTTCAATGGCGCATCGAATTAGCCTACCGGTTATTGCAGAAGGCGTTGAAACGAAGGCACAATGTGATCTATTGCATGAAGCTGATTGTGACCTAATCCAAGGATATTATTATTCTAAGCCATTGCCTATGGAGGATTTTGAATCCTTTATGGAAACAAGAAGTCTTACATCCTTCATTAGCTTTTGGACTAAATCGAATGAAAATAAGGAAATATATTCAATATTTAAGGAAATTCACAGAACATTTAATAACAGTCCTCTTTCTGTATTAATTGTTGGACCTTCAAGCGAAGAAAAATATTGTGATAATATGACGCTATATTATATTAATCCAAGCTATATTAGAGAAAACGGCATTAACCCAAAAGATTACTCGCTTAAAACGCTTGATGAGGCCTTTGGTATTAAAAAAGAGGAATATATGCCTAAGCTTTTAAAAATATTAAATGACTCTAGGACTTATTATTTAAATACGACTCTTTCAAGTGGAAGAAAGGCTGA
>URFB01000200.1 GCA_900547045.1 uncultured Mollicutes bacterium | reverse complement strand
GCTACTTTCTTTGAAAATTTTCAATCAGGTGATTTACTAACAAGAGCTCTAGGTGATGTTAAAAGCGTTAATTTCTCAGGTGGTAATAGGCTTTTAAATATCTCCTTTGAGGTTACTGTTATAATCGTTAATGTTATTGCAATGATTATGATTAATCCCATTCTAACTTTTGTATCAGTTTTACCTTTGACCTTGATTTTTGTAACCAATATTATTTTAAAGGTTAAGGTTAAAAGAAACTGGAAGGAGGTTCGTGATGCCGCTAGTCAAATGGGAAATGTTGTACTAGAAAGTATTACTAATGTTAGAACCATAAGAGCATTCTCTGAAGAGGAAAATAATTATCAAAAGAATTTGGCAGAATCAAAAAAGGTATATGATATTGAAAGGAAGAATTTGAAAATCAATGTTGTTTTTCAACCTATTTTTCAATCAATTACAGCTATTTCATTAATGATTTCTTATGCTGTAGCGGCTAATATGCTTATTAAAGGAAGTGTGGCTAATTTTACTGTAGCCTTATTTATTCAATTTATTGTTTATTTAAACAATTTAGCATCACCTTTGACCAATATAGGTAATATGCTTACTAATTTTTATCAAAGTATTATTTCCCTTGAAAGATTAAATGAAATTTATAATTCTAAGTCAGTTATTATAGATATTCCTAATGCAAGAGAGCTTGATGAGGTTAAAAAAGTTGAATTTAAGGATGTATCATTTACCTATCCTCATGATAAGGAGCCAGTGTTAAATCATATTAATTTGGTTCTTAAGGAAGGCCAGACATTAGGAATTGTTGGTAAAACTGGTTCGGGCAAATCAACGCTTGTTAGACAATTAATGCGCCAATTTCCGATTACTGATGGTAAAATTTTAATAAATGATATTGATATTAAAGATTATAAAAAAGAATCGGTAAGAGCTCGTATTGGATATGTTCCACAAGAACATATGCTATTTTCAAGAAGCGTATTTAAGAATGTAAGGCTTGGAAATAGTGCTCATGAGGTTGATACTGATGATGTTTATAAAGCAATAGATATGGCTGATTTTAGAAAAGATATTGTAAATTTACCATCTGGCTTAGATACTATTGTTGGTGAATATGGTGTAACATTATCAGGAGGTCAGAAGCAAAGGCTTTCAATTGCAAGAGCATTTATGAAAAATGCAGATATTATGATCTTAGATGATTCATTGTCAGCTGTAGATGGAAAGACTGAATATAATATCATAAGGAATTTGAATGAATACCGCAAAGGTAGAACAAATATTATCGTTGCCCATCGTTTATCTGCGGTTATGCAAGCAGACAAAATTATCGTTCTTGATGGTGGAAAAATTGTTGAAGAGGGAACTCATAATGAGCTTATGAACATCCATGGCTTATATCATGACCTTTTCCTTGAGCAGCAAATGAAAAAGGAGAGTGAGTAATATGGCACATAAATATGATAAATATAATAAAAAAGGATTAATTAAAAGAACAATGCCTTATATTATGCAAAATAAAGCTAAGATTTTGATTTGTATAATTAGTGCTATATTAATTGCTATCTTAGTAACCATAACCCCTCGAATTACAAAATCGATTTTAGATGATTATATTTCACCTTCAATTAATGGAGAAATAACAAGAGATGTTGCCATTTCTAAAATAAAGCTTTTACTAATTTATTATGGCGTTTTAACTTTAATTGTAGTTGTACTAAGATATGCTCAAAACTATGTCTTAAATTTAGTAGGAATGAATATTGAACGCTCTATTCGTGAGGATGCCATTCGTAAAATTGATTATTTACAGGTTGATTATTATTCACTTGAGCCAGATGGAAAAATTGTATCAAAGATAACAGCAGATTCAACGGGTGTAAGAACCTATTTTAATGTTTTCTTTTCAATTGGACAAGCGTTAATTAATCTTGTTTGTGTATATATTGGTATGATTTTACTTCAGTGGCAGCTAGCGATTATTATTTTAATAATAGTACCAATTATTCTAGTGTGGATAACATTTTACCGGAAAAGAGTACATAACTACTATACAGAGCTTCGTGAAACATCATCTCGAATTACAGGTAAGCTTAATGAATTAATATCTGGAACTTTAATTATTCAAGCCTTTAATCAAGAGGAATATATGCTTGATGATTATAAGGAGCTTGTGACAAGCTATAATAATCAAGATAAAAAGGTTAATACAATTTCGATTTATTTTGGTTGGGAGCTTTTAATCTTTATTAAACGATTAGTTGAGGCTGGTATTTTAATTTATTTTGGCTATGAATATTTTAAAATAGGAGGAGTAATTGTAACAGCTGGTCTTATTACAACATTTACAAATTATCTTGATCGTATCATCAGTCCTATTAATACGATATTTAATA
>URFB01000199.1 GCA_900547045.1 uncultured Mollicutes bacterium | reverse complement strand
ATTCCTTTCTTCAATACCTTTAGCTAATCCTTCTTCAAGGCCTTCCTCCCTAGCAGTTTTAAATTGAGCTTTTTGGTCCCTTAAAAACATTTCATGAGAAAATTATTCAGCTCTAATGGCTTTATCATTGTTCATCTTGACTAACATTTTTTTGCCTCCTTTGCATATTCAGTACTAAATTTCGGTAAATTATGCTTATTAAGAGGAGCACATAAATTAAAGAACTACTGCAGTTCAATTATAGGACGCCAATCAATTTTTTTCATACCTTTCCTCATAGAAAAAGGCCGCATATGCGACCCTTATTTTTAATAATTTTTAGCATCTACCTCAAAGTAGCTTTGTGCATGCTGACAAACTGGGCAAATAGCTGGTGCCTTCTTACCAATTACAAGGTGACCACAGTTACGACACTTCCACATAACCTCTTCTGATTTTTCAAATACCTTTTGCATTTCAATATTAGAAAGAAGCTTTAGGTAACGCTCTTCATGAGCACGCTCAATCTTACCTACGGCTCTAAACTTCCAAGCTAGATCCTTGAAGCCTTCCTCTTCAGCTGTCTTAGCGAAATCCTCATACATATCAGTCCACTCATAGTTTTCACCTGCAGCTGCAGCATGTAGATTAGCAACAGTATCACCAATACCATCTAGCTCCTTAAACCACATTTTAGCGTGTTCCTTTTCATTTAAAGCTGTTTCTTCAAAAATAGCCGCAATTTGCTCATAGCCTTCCTTCTTAGCTACAGAAGCGAAATAAGTATATTTATTTCTTGCTTGAGATTCTCCAGCAAATGCTGCTTGTAAATTCTTTTCAGTTTGTGTTCCTTCGTATCTTGACATTTTAATTATCTCCTTTATCTTTTGTCTTTTTTTGGCAATCATCACAAATAGCATTAATCATAAGTTCGTATGATTCTAGCTTACTAAAATCCCGATTAAGAATAGCTGTAATTTCATCAGAATTATAATCAAAGACTCTTCTACATTTAGGACATGCAACGTGTCCGTGAGGATATAGTGACTTATCATAAATATCGTAGCCAAAGCTAGTTTTTAGCTTCCTAATTGATCCCTCATCAACAAGATTGGCAAGGTTACGGTAAACCGTACCTAGGGATATATTAGGCATTTGCTTACGAGCCTCAATATAAATTTCATCAGCTGTTAGATGAAGCATGGATTCTTTAATTATTCTTTCAACTAAATCTCGTTGCTTACTCATGGATGCCTCCTTCTATAGAATGATTCCATCTACATCTATATTGTAATTCTTTTAAAGCTATTTGTCAATAATAATAGTAATGATTACTATTATTATTTTTAACATATTTGATTATTTTATACCATTTATTTAAAAAAAGATTTAAATATTAAAAAAGAGTATCAAATTGATACTCCCTTTCACTAGCCGATTGAATTTTCCATATTTAAATTAATAAGTCGATTTAGCTCAACGGCATATTCCATTGGAAGCTCCTTGGCAAAAGGCTCAATAAAGCCCATTACAATCATCTTAGTAGCTTCCTCTTCGGTTAAGCCTCTACTCATTAAATAAAATAATTGCTCTTCATTAACCTTAGAAACTGAAGCCTCATGCTCAATATACATTTCATCATTTCTTCCCTCGTTTAAAGGAATTGTATCCGATGTTGAAATATCATCCAAAATTAAAGTATCACATTCAACATGGCTTCTAGCTCCCTTAGCACCATCAAGTGCTCTTACCATTCCACGGTAATTAACCTTGCCTCCACCACGAGAAATTGATTTAGAAATGATCGTCGATGTCGTATTTTTTCCAATATGGATCATCTTAGCTCCTGTATCCTGAAATTGGTCTTTTGAGGCAAATGCGATTGTAACACAGGTTCCCTTAGCACGGTCTCCCTTTAAAATACAAGCAGGATACTTCATATTAATACCTGAACCAACATTACCATCAATCCATTCCATTGTTCCATCCTCTTCTACAAGAGTTCTTTTTGTAACAAGATTTACAATATTATTAGACCAGTTTTGAACAGTTGAATAGCGACAATATCCACCTTTTTTAACATATATTTCTACAACAGCTGCGTGTAAAGAATCCTTTGAATACTGAGGTGCAGTACATCCTTCAACATAATGAATAGATGCTCCTTCGTCAACTATAATCAATGTTCTTTCAAATTGACCCATTCTTTCACTATTAATTCTGAAATATGATTGAACAGGCTTTTCAAGCTTAACACCCTTTGGTACATAAATGAAAGATCCACCACTCCATACTGCACTATTTAATGCTGCATATTTATTATCAGTTGGAGGTACAAGCTTACCAAAATATTCCTTTAATAAGTCAGGATATTTTTTTAAGGCTGTATCAGTATCGGTAAAAATAACGCCTAAATCATCTAA
>URFB01000198.1 GCA_900547045.1 uncultured Mollicutes bacterium | reverse complement strand
AATGATTTTTTCAAAAAGAAAGCCAAGAAAAAGCCCATTAAAAGACTCGAAAAAATTAAAATTATGAAAAATACTAAAGGAGAAATAAAGGCGAGCTTATTAACATCGCTAAGTAAAATAAATGAAACAAGCAAAATGATTACAAGAACGGAAAGCTTAATACTAACATTTTTAATCGCATAAGGCTTGAAGCAAGATCCAACCTCTGGATTCTTATCATTAATCATTTTACGAATCATTTTTTTATCTTTCATAAAATCGCTCCTTTAGATTTTTAAATAAACGAAATATTATTCTTCTCTTTCAAATAATTCATTAACCTGGTCAAGAGTCATTAAAACCTCACGTCCCTTAGTACCAGCCTTACCAGATACTACTCCCATTTCCTCTAAGGCCTTTACAATACGTGAAGCACGGTTAAAGCCTAAATTGAATTGTTGCTGTAAAAGATTTACTGAGCATGTTTCAGATTCAATAAAGAAACGAGCAACCTGATATAATAATTCAGCTGATTCACCATTGTTTTGAGGAGAACCAAATGAATCATTTTCAAATTTAGCATTTAGAGCATTATGATCCATTAAGTAATCAGGCTCAGCCTCAGCCTTAATGAAATCAGTTACATAGTCAATTTCCTCATCAGGAATGAAGGAACCCTGAAGACGTTGAATACCAACATTCTTAAGAAGCATATCACCCTTACCAAGTAATGCTTCTGCTCCACCCTCATCTAGAATGGTAAATGAGTCTACCTGTGCAGTAACACGGAAGGCAACACGCGTTGGGATATTGTTTTTAATTGTACCCTTAATAACATCGGTTGTAGGTCTTTGAGTTGCACAAATTAAGTGGATACCGGCAGCACGAGCCTTTTGAGTTAAACGTTGAATTGAATCCTCTACGTCTGAAGAGCACACCTGCATTAAATCAGCAAGCTCATCAATAATTATGACAATATAAGGAAGCTTTTTCATTGAAAGATCTGTCTTACATTTTTCATTATAGTCCTTAATACCACGTGCTCTTACGCTTGCAAATGCACCATACCTACGGTCCATTTCATCACATGACCATTTTAAAGCCTCTGAAGCTGTTTTAGGATCCGAAATAACAGGGGTAATTAAATGTGGAAGATCATTATAGGTAATAAGCTCAACCTGCTTAGGGTCAACAAGGATTAGCTTTAGCTCATCAGGACGATTTTTTAATAACAAGCTGACTAGTATCGTATTAATACATACAGATTTACCACTTCCTGTAGAACCGGCAACAAGACCATGAGGCCATGATGAAATATCACTTGTAATAATATTACCATCAATATCCTTACCTAGTGATACATTTAAAGGCTTACCATCATTAACGAATTCCTTAGTAATGATATCACCAAACCATACAGTTTCACGGTTATCATTAGGAACCTCGATACCAATTGTTCTTTTACCTGGGATTGGTGCTTGAATACGAATAGCAGTTACACCTAGATTAGCTTGGAATGTATCCTGTAAATTTGCTACTTTTTTAACATTAATACCATTTTGAAGTAAAATTTCATATCGTGTAAATGTAGGGCCCTTAGTAAAGTTAACAACCTCACCTGAAATATCAAATGATTCAAGGGTTTCATTAATGATTTCCTTCTTTTCAGTTACCCATTCAGGTAATTCCTCTAAGGACTCAGGCGTACGCTTAAACTTATCAAATGGAGGTAATACATAGTTTTTATAAGGATTAACGCTATCAGGAAGCTTCTGATTAACAGTTTCCTTAGCCTTTTCAGGACTTAATGCCTCTTCCTTATCAGCAAATTGCTCTTCTTTTTCCTCATCTTTTTCATCTTCCACCTCAGGCTCAGCTACACGTTCAACAAAAGGTGTTCCTTGCTTCTTAGCCTCTTCCATTTCCTCCTTTGTTCTTTTAACAATATTAGTAAATGCTGCAGGCTTAGATGATTCAAAGAATTCATCCTCATCATCTGTTATTTCAATTGTTGGATGGAGAGCCTCAAGCTCATTTGTGTTATCTTCCTCCTTAGGGGATGCCTCTTCATCAAAATCAAAGCTGAAGCTTGGAGTATTAGTCTCCTTTACCTCTTCATTAACTGCTTCATTTTCAAATTCAAGGGAATCAGCATTTTTAGGGCTTTCATACTCTTCCTTATCCTTAATAAAGGAAAAATTAACGGTTGGTTGCTTAGACTCCTGATGTTTAACCTTATTTACAGTGATATTTTCACCATAAACCTCCTTGGCTGTATCAAGGCTAATGTGCTGGAACTCGGGGAATTTAGTTCCATATTTTTTCATTAATTCATCCTCAGAAATTTTCTTGTTATCCTTACTACGATAATTATCATATGCTTTTCTAACATCAATTCCCGCCTCAGCATTATCATGATAGGTTGAAACATCCTGAATGCCACTTCCATAAAGCGAAGATGC
>URFB01000197.1 GCA_900547045.1 uncultured Mollicutes bacterium | reverse complement strand
TATAAACCCTCCTATATTCAAATCAAAAGGTATAATCTAGCTTTAGTATATCTTTTAATAATTAAGTTCTAAAAATAATATATAATAATGTATATTCGCATAAAATTCAAAAATAAATAACCAAATCGTTTGGCTATGTAAATTATACCATACATTATGAAAAAGGCAAATGTTTTTTTATATTCTAGCAAAAATGTAGTAGATTTTTTAAAATGTTGTTCATTTTTTCACCCAATTATCACATATATGACCTAATATATATTTTTTTTCAAAAAAGACTTGATTTTTAATACATATTAAGTTAAAATAATATGGCTTGAAAAAAACTTGTTATCAAGGAGGTAAAATTTATGGCTAAATGTTATGTAACTGGAAAGAGTACTGTTTTTGGTAACCAAAGATCACACGCTTTAAATGCAACTCGCCGTACTTGGAAGTCAAATCTTCAAACTGTTCGTCTTGTTATGGAAGATGGTTCAGTAAAAAAGGTTAAGGTTTCTGCAAGAGCATTAAAGAGTGGAAAGCTAAACAGAGCTTAATTAATTAAATAACCGCAGATTTTGAATTGGCTTTTAGCCAATTTTTTGCGTTATATAAGAAAAAAAGGCTTATTCAGCCTTTCTTTTAAATAAAGCTCTAAAGAAATTAATTAATCTACTAAAAATGCTTGGCATCTTAACAACATAAAATCGCACACTAGCACCTCAATCAATTATATGAGGTGCTTTTTTAATTTAGACTAAGCTTTTTAATTTCTTCTTCTTTGTTTTCTTGTTTAAATAAATATGATCCCACAACTGCTACATCAACACCAGCTGAGGACACTAGTTTAATTGTCTTATCATTAATTCCACCGTCAACGGAAATTAAATACTTATAATTGTTTTCTTCTTTAAGCCTTTTAAGATTTTCAATCTTAGCAAGTGAGCTATCCATAAAGCTTTGTCCGCCAAAGCCTGGCTCAACACTCATGACTAAAACTAAATCAAGATATGGTAAATATGACTTAATAGCTTCAACATCTGTTCCTGGCTTAATCGAAATACCAGCCTTAACATTTAATGAATGAATTTTTTCAATAAGCTCCATAGCATTACAATCAGCCTCCACATGGAAGGTAATATAATCAGAGCCTGCCTTTGCAAAGGCCTCAACATAATTTTGAGGGTGCTTAAGCATTAGATGGGTATCAAATACCTGTTCCTTAAATGAAGGTCTAATTTGAGCCTGAACCATGGGTCCAAAGCTTATATTTGGTACAAATTCACCATCCATAATATCAATATGTAAGAATGGTGCTTGCTTAACCTCCTTAATTGAGGCCTCAAGTCTTTTAAAATCTGCACTTAAAATTGATGGACTAATTATCATATTTCTTTCCTACTCCTTCTAGCATTTTTATATAATTATTATATCTTGTTTCCTTAATTTCTAAACCAACCTCTAGTATAACCCCACAGCCCTTTGTCCCTTTAATGTGAAGACAATCTCTAAAAGCACACTGATAATTCTTAAATTCAATAAAGGTATCTCTAAGTAATTCCTTTGAAGAAAAGCTTTCAAGCTTTGAAAAGCCTGGAGTGTCACCAATTAAGCCACCAAAATAAGGATAAAGATGACTTCTTCGTGTTGTATGCTTGCCACGATTTAAAGCATCAGAAATATCATTTGTTTCAAGTTTAAAGCCAGGAATTAATGCATTAATGAAGGTTGATTTCCCTGCACCTGTTTGACCAGATAAAACTGTAATTTTATCCTTAAGATAGCCCTTTATTTCCTCCGGAATAGAATCCTTAGAATTTACAAAGAAGGTTGGATAGCCTATTTTTTCATAATAGCTCATCTCAAGACGAAGCTTATCAAGCTCATCAGCTGATAATAAATCTATTTTAGTAATCACAATTAAAGGCTTAATGCTATGAAGCTCAAGATTAGATATAAAGGTATCTAAAAGAAAATAGCTTAAGTCTGGTCTTTTAGCTGAAAATATCAGCATAATTTGATCAACATTCGCAATATCAGGTCTAATTAGCTCATTTTTTCTTGGCAATACATCATCTAAAAAGTATGTATCGCCACTAAGCTCATATGTAACTAAATCGCCAACCTTAGGTGATAACTTTATTCTTTTTGTTTCAACCTTTTTTGAAAATTTATTAGTGCTTTTATTAAAAGCTGAATCCTTTGAAACCTCCTTATGCCTCAAATTACCCCTAGCCTTTAATAAAATTTCTTCATTATTTTCTCCAATTATTTTATATACGCCTGAATCAAGGCTAATTACACGTCCAATTGCCATAACATTTTCCTTTCACTTGCTTAAATTATACCATATTTTATTTATTTAGCGATATAAAATAATAACTTATTCCGGCTATTTTTTCTTAAATTCTTCCCCTCTTCTGTCTCCTGATAAATGATTGTATCATTATCTAAAAGTGAATTAATATAAAT
>URFB01000196.1 GCA_900547045.1 uncultured Mollicutes bacterium | reverse complement strand
GATTTCTTCAAGCTCATCGAATAAATCATCATCTATTTTAGTATTATTATTTAATAATTCATGTAAGGTTTTAAAAGCACCTTCTCTTGTTTTATGAAGGCCTAGCTTATATTTTTTACTTTTTTCCTTTTCCTTTTTTGATTTAAATAAGCCAAAAAATGCCATAAAAATCCGCTCCATTCGTACTAGAAAAATTATATCATTTTTGATATTACATTTCAAGAAAAAATAAAGATAAGAGCTTTTACTCCTATCTTTGCTTATTATTTGGACATTCAGAATTTGAGCAATAAAGCTGTCCGTCCTTATTTTTTAGCATAACGCTATTACAAATCTCACAATGCTCAGATGTAGGCATATCAACAAATAAGGCCTTACAGCGTGGAAATTGATCGCAAGCATAAAATACATTACCAGCCGTTTTACCACGCTTAGCAACTCTTTTTACAATATGACCCTTACCACAAACTGGACAAACAATATTTGAATTAGCCTCACAATGAGCACTACAATATTTATTTCCTTCCTTGTCGATTAGCATTAGCTCTCCACAATTAGGACATCTTTCATCTAATGGCTTATCAGCGTAAATATTACGACACTTTGGATAATTTGAGCAAGCATAGAATAAATTACCTTTATTTCTTCCTGTTTTAGCAACCTTTTGGATAATATGACCCTCACCACATTTAGGACAAATGATTCCTGTATCAACATTATCATTAGGATTTTCTGCAGGCTTAATATATTTACATGTTGGATAATTTGAGCAGGCTAAAAATTCACCATATTTTGATTTTCTAACCGCAAGAGGACTTCCGCATAAAGGACAAAGCTCATCGCTTAAAACAGGCTGAAGCTTTTCCATATTCTTCCAGGCATTTTCATAAATAGGAAGGAATTCATTATAAAAATCATGAAGCTCCTTCTTATAATCATATTCACCCTTAGAAATCTTATCAAGAATAGTTTCCATATTAGCGGTATATTTAACATTAAAAATCTGATGGAAATATTCATTTAAAACCTTAGAGGTTGTCATTCCCTGCTCAGTAGGAACTAAATTTTTCTTATCAACGCTAATATATTCTCTTTCCTTTAAAACAGACATCGTTGTTGCATAGGTTGAAGGACGACCAATACCAAGCTCCTCCATTTCCTTAATCAAGGAAGCCTCAGTAAATCTTTGCTTAGGCTTAGTAAATAGCTCTTCAATTGTAACTTCATTTGCAGTTAAATCTTCAGATTCCTTAAAATCAGGAAGATATTTATTTCTATCATCCTCATCAATACCATAGGCCTTTAAATAGCCATCAAAAACTAAAGTCTGACCGGTTGTCTTCCAAACTGTTTCGTTGTTATTAAATAAAACAGTTTCTCTTTTAAATTCAGCAGGACTCATCAAAGAGGTTATTGTACGGTTATAAATAAGCTTATAAAGGTTATATTCCTCCTGAGATAAATAGCGCTTCATCATATCAGGTGTACGGTTAATTGAGGTAGGTCTAATAGCCTCATGCGCATCCTGAGCAAGCTTTTGAGCCTTAATATGCGTATGACCTAAATATTTATCGCCATACTCCTTTTTAATATAATCAGAAGCTTCGCTAACAAAAATATCTGCAAGTCTTGTTGAATCGGTACGCATATAGGTAATAAGACCGACATGCTCACTACCAATTTTTTTACCCTCATATAAAGCTTGTGCAATTCTCATTGTACGATTTGATTGATAATTAAGCTTATTAGAAGCGTCCTGTTGCATCGTTGAGGTTGTATAAGCCGGCTTACTTTCTCTTTTAAAATCCTTAAACTCAATGCTAGAAACGGTAAAATAAGGCTTTAAGGAAGCTTTAATTTCCTGAGCCCTTGCTAGTTCAACAATTCGATCCTTATTTCCCTTATAGCTTACAAAATCAGCTTGAAAATCATCAAATAACGCCTTAAGCTCATAATAAGGAGTTGAAACGAAGGCTTTAATTTCCTCTTCAAGATCACAAATTAATTTTAAAGCTACAGACTGTACACGTCCAGCTGATTTAGATTTGATTTTTGATTGCAAAAGCTTTGAAACCTTAAAACCAATAATACGATCAAGCATTCTTCTGGTTTCTTGTGATTTTACTAAATCATAATTAATTTTACGGGGATGTAAAAAGGCCTCCTTAATTGCGGGTTTAGTAATTTCATGGAACTCAATTCTTTCATAATCGTCATCGGATAAATTTAAAACCTCTTTTAAATGAAAGCTAATCGCTTCTCCTTCACGATCGGGGTCGGTTGCAAGATATACATGACTATCTTTAGAAGCCTGCTTAAGCTCACGCACAAGCTGAGCCTTACCCTTGATTATTTGATAATTAGGCTTAAAATCATTTTCAATATCAATTCCTAGGCCGTCCTTACCAGTAGTAGCAAGGTCTCTAATATGACCAAGGCTAGACATAACCTTATAATTTTCACCCATATATG
>URFB01000195.1 GCA_900547045.1 uncultured Mollicutes bacterium | reverse complement strand
ACTATTCAAGCTTTACCAAAGCGTCATAAATGCCATATATTCGCTTTGTAGCGAATATTTTGATAATGTTTCACATTATGATGTAAGCTTCTTTTTAAGCTATTTAAATGAGTCTGGAGCCTATGGCTTTAAAAGATGTAAAATAGCTGATAGCTTTGTAGCAGAGCATAAGTTTAAGGGCTTTTTTCGAATTATATTTAGAACAAAAAAAGAGAAGAAAAGTAATTATTTAAAAAGATTGATATATAATATTAGATTTATAGAATTAAAAATGTTATACTCTTTATACAAGTAGGTGAAAAAATGAAAAAATTATATAAAAGTATTTTAAAGGATATTAAAAAATATCATACCATAATTATTCATCGTCATTCAAGACCAGATGGAGATGCCCTAGGCTCTCAATTTGGCCTTCAAAGAGCCTTAAAGGATAATTTTAGGGATAAAGAAATTTACGCTGTTGGTGATACTAATTCACGTCTTGGCTTCATTGGTAGTGTAGATGAAATTACCGATGATAAATATGAGGGTGCCTTAGTTATCATTTGTGATGTGGCTGTATCTAATATGATTTCTGATGAAAGATATAAGCTAGCAGATAAGATTTGGATTATTGATCATCATAAGAATACATCTGATGTTGAGCAAAATAATCTTATCATTGATTCACATGCCGCAGCGGCTTGTGAGGTAATAGCGGATATGCTATTTAGCCTAAAGCTTAAGGTTAGCAAGGAAGCAGCAACCGCTTTGTTTACGGGTCTTGTAACAGATAGTGGAAGATTCCAATATTCAGATACAACACCAAAGAGCCTTATGATTGCCTCTTTCCTTTTAAGTCAGGGTGTTGATGCTCAGGCTATTTATGATAAGCTTTATGTTGAAACCATTGAGTCTAAAAAGCTTAAGGCTAAATTTACAGAGAAGATGCAGCTAACAGATAAGAATGTTGCCTATATCTTTAATACTAAGGAGGACCTAGAGGCCTTAGGTCTTGACTTTAGTACGGTATCTCGTGGTATGGTCAATGTCATGAGTGGTATTGAAGGAATTAATATTTGGGCTAATTTTACATATGACGCAACAGTAGATAAGGTTATTTGTGAATTTAGAAGTAGAGGAATGTCAATTGTTGATATTGCAAAAAAATATGGCGGTGGTGGTCATGACCAGGCCTGCGGAGCAACAATTGATTCCTTTGAGGTAGCTAAAGAGGTTTTAGCTGATTTTGATAAGAGAATGGAGGAATTTTTAAGTGGAGCAAATACTAAATAAAATTAAAGAATATAATACAATTATAATCCATGGTCATAAAAGACCAGATGGAGATTGCTACGGAAGTCAATTTGGCCTTCAAAGAGCAATTAAGGCTACATATCCTGATAAGAAGGTATATGTAGTTGGTGGGGTTTGTGACTATTGTGCCTTTTTAGGCAAAATGGATGAAATCCCTGATGATACATATAAGGGAGCCTTAGCAATTTGTGTTGACTGTGCAGTAGCTGATCGTCTTGCTGATCAAAGATTTAGTCTAGCTGATTATGTTATTAAAATTGATCATCATATTGCGGAAGAAAGCTATGGAGATTATCAATATGTTGAGGAGGATGCTCCTGCTTGTACACAAATTCTTACGGATTTAATTCGTAAGGGTAATCTTAAAATGACATATGATGCAGCCTTTGCACTATATACAGGACTTGTAACTGATACTGGTCGTTTTAGATTTGATAGTGTTGTAGCTCATACATTCGAGGCAGCTGCTTATTTATTAGGCTTTGGGGTTGATCCTTCTGTGCTTGATAATTATTTAAGCGTTGAAACACTTCAAACATTAAAGCTTAAGGGCTATGTTCTTTCTAATTTTGAAATGACAGAAGAAGGCTTTGCATATATTAAGATGACAAGAGATGTTGTCGAAAAATATGGTGTTTCTGATGAAGAGGCTGCTAACCAGGTTGGTACTATTTCAACAATAGAAGGCTGTCCTGTATGGGCTTTATTTATGGAATATCCAGGAAATGAAATTCGTATTCGTTTAAGAAGTAGAGGACCAGTTATTAATACCTTAGCTGAGGAGTATAACGGTGGTGGTCATGCTAAGGCTGCGGGAGCTTCCTTAGAGACTTGGGATGATTTAGATGGCTTTGTTAAAAAGGCATCCTTACTTGTAAAGAAGTATAAGGAAGAAAATAATAAATAATAGTAAGGCATATAGGATATATTCTTATATGCTTTTTTATGTATTGGAATTTTATTCTAAAAAATAATTCTCATTAAAATAAAATATAATTGCTTGAATATTAAATTCTAACTAAAATAGATCCTTCGGCTAGGAAACTAGTCGAATTTTCTTATCTGCCATTTGATTCATATACTTGAACATTTTAGTACATATATACATGCGTATATAACTAAAATTATAGCGAAAAATGTTTTATTTTTACAAAAATGGTCTAAAATTTACATTTT
>URFB01000194.1 GCA_900547045.1 uncultured Mollicutes bacterium | reverse complement strand
TCAAAATCCGGATAATCAATTTGTGGGAGTAAATGTAAAATATGACATCGCCTTTGGTCTTGAAAATCGCTGTGTTCCTCGCGATGAGATGCAAAAACTAATTTTAGAATATTCAACTAAGGTTGGTATGCAAAATTTTCTTGAGCGTGAGCCTCAAACCCTATCAGGCGGCCAGAAGCAAAGGGTTGCGATTGCGGGTATTTTAGCTCTAAATACGGATGTTATTATCTTAGATGAGGCTACATCTATGCTAGATCCTCAGGGGACACGTGAAATTATCGCTTTAATTAAGGAGCTTAAGGAAAAATATCATAAAACCATTATCACAATCACGCATGATCTTGATTTAGCACGTCTATCAGATCGTATTATTGTCATGAAGGATGGTAATATCATTGCCAATGATGCCCCAAATAAGATATTTGAGCAAGTTGACTTGCTTAAAAGCTCAAAGCTTGATATTCCCTTTAATTTAAAGCTTTATAAGGAAGCAGAGGCTAATTCAAAGCTTAATGCTAATAAAGAATTAATGGAGGCTCTATGGAAATTAAATTTTTAAACCTAAGCCATACATACCAAGGCCTTACTAAAAGTGATTTAGTAGGTGCAGTTAAGGATGTTAATTTAACAATTGAAGAAAAGGACGAATTTGTAGCTATTTGTGGAAGAACTGGTTCGGGTAAATCAACGCTAATTCAGCACATTAATGGTTTATTATTACCAACCTCAGGCTCTATTGATATTTTAGGCTCAGTGCTTACAGCTAAGAAGCGTAAAAATCCTAAGCTTACCCCTATTCGTAAGCGGATTGGCTTTGTTTTCCAATTCCCTGAGTATCAATTATTTGAAGAAACAGTGCTAAAGGATATAATGTTCGCCCCTAAAAATTTTGGTGAATCAGAAGAAAAGGCAAAAGCTCAGGCTTTAGAGGTTTCTAAGCTTTTAGGTATCCCTAAGGAGCTTCTTAAAAAGAGTCCCTTTAATCTAAGTGGTGGACAAATGCGTAAGGTCGCAATCGCGGGTATTTTATCGTATAATCCGGATGTTTTAATCCTAGATGAGCCTACTCGTGGTCTTGACCCTGAGGGCGCAAGAGAAATTATGGAGATTTTTTATAAAATTCATAAGCAAATGCATAAAACAATTATTCTTATTAGCCATGATATGAATGTCGTATATCAGTATGCAACAAGAATGATTTGTATGAAGGATGGCTCATTATCATATGATGGGTCTAAGGAGGAGCTATTTAAATCAGGTAAATATAAGGAATATGATTTAGATAAGCCTCATGTTTTAAAGGCGGTTGATTATTTAAATCAAAGCCTTAATTTAAATCTTGATTATAATATCTATACCTTAGATGATTTAATTAAACGTCTGGAGGTGGCATGTAATGAATAATATTACAATTGGTCAGTATGTACCTGGTCATTCGTGGATTTATAAAATGGATCCTAGAGTTAAGATCTTTATGGTTATTGGACTTATGGTTATTCTCTTTTTAATTCCTAATATGTATTTAATGCTAGGTTATTTAGGCTTATTTGTCGTAATGTATTTATCTACAAGGCTCCCAATAATTAAAATGATTAAAGGAATGAGACCCGTTTTATTCCTTTCAGCCTTCACCTTTGTGCTTCAGGTTTTATATAATCAGGATGGCGCGTTATTATATACCTTCCATTTCCAAATGGGCTTATATCAGCTATTGATGATTATTGGCCTTATTGCTTTCTATTTTATGACTAAAAAATATGTGCCCCTAAAATTTATTTATCTATTAATTATTTTTGTGGCATGCTTTGGCGTACAAAAGATTAAAATGCCTCATCTTGTTTGGTCAAATTATACCGTTAAGATTTATGATCAGGGCTTATTAAAGGGTGGCTTTATTTTACTTCGTATTGTATTAATGATTGGTTTAACATCAATGCTAACCTTTACAACAATGAATACCGAAATAAATAATGGTCTTGAAAGCTTACTTTCGCCTCTTAAGCTTATTAAGGTTAATGTAGGTACTATTTCAATGATGATTTCTCTAACACTTCGCTTTATTCCAACCCTAGTTGAGGAAACAGGCAAAATTATGAAGGCTCAGGCCTCACGTGGTGTTGATTTTAATGAAGGAAGCCTTCGTCAAAAGATTTCTCAAATCGTATCGCTTTTAGTTCCAATGTTTGTAACATCATTTAAGCGTGCTGAGGATTTGGCCAATGCGATGGAAACAAGAGGATATGTTATAGGGGCTAAAAGAACTAAGCTTGATTTACTTAAGCTTCACGCTCTTGACTATATTTCTCTTTTAGTATTTGCAGTATTGTTGGCAGGTGTTATTCTTGGAAGAATCTATTTATAATATTAAATGCATTATTGAATATGATGGGGCTAATTATCAGGGCTTTCAAATTCAAAATGATGATCCAACCATAGAGCTTTATTTGAAAAAAGCAATTAGCTTTATTATTAAGCATGATGTTAAAATTTATGCCTCAGGAAGAACAGATAAGGGTGTTCATG
>URFB01000193.1 GCA_900547045.1 uncultured Mollicutes bacterium | reverse complement strand
GGCTGTTGCAAAAATTTGAAGTAGGGTTATAAATGGTCTATAAATACCAAAGGCAATTACAACCTTATAGCGAGCCCTTCTTAGATTTTCGTTATAAGCTAAGAACTCATCATCCTTGTATTTTTCCTGATTAAAAATTTGAATAATTTTCATTCCTGATAAATTTTCATTTAAATAGGTATTAAGCTCAGAAATATATCTTCTTTCATTTCTAAATACCTTTCCAACTACATGACCAAATAAATATGATGTTACAAAGATTATTACAACAAAGGCTAGTAGGATTAATGAAAGCTTCCAAGAAATATAAAGCATTATACCATAAACGGAAATAACCGTTAGGAAATTTCTTAACAAATTGACTAATACATTTGTAAATAAATCTGACATTGATGCGGTATATGAGGCAACTCTTGTAACAAGGGAGCCAACAGGCATCTCATCAAATTGGTTTTGGCTCATATTTTCAATATGGGAAAAAACCTCCATACGCATCTTATAAATTATTCTTTGACCTGAGTGCTGTAATAGCATTGATTCAAAATACAAAAAGACCTGATTTACAACAGAAATGACTAAATAGGCAATTACAAGCCATAAAATATAGCTAAATGGCTTATCAAGGGTTTGTAGAGCATCCGTGATTTTACTAATAAATAGCGGTAAAATTACATCTAAGGCAACATTTACTGCAATTAAAATTAAGGCAATAATAAAATGAAGAGCTTCAGGACTTAGGTACTTCATCGTACGCTTAAGCATTACTCCTAAAGGAATCTGTTTATCACCCTTAAGCTTTAATGTCTCCTCTTCCATTAGTCCTCACCTCCTGAAAGCTCATTTTCAAGCTGCTGAAGATGAACCATAGTTTGATATGTCTTTGATGTCTTAAGTAAATTGTTTGGTGTATCAAAGGCCTCAAGATGACCATCATTTAAAACAATAATTTTATCCAAATGAGAAACAGTTGAAACACGTGAGGCAATAATAATGGTCGTTTTATCCTTACGCATCTCCTTAACATTTTCAAGGATTGTTTCTTCCGTTTTAACATCTACTGCGGAAACAGAGTCATCCATAATCATAATCGGTGCATCCTTAATTGCGGCACGAGCAATGCTTATACGCTGCTTCTGTCCTCCTGAAAGGGTAACTCCTCTTTCACCTGAAATAGTATCATAGCCATTAGTAAAGCCTTGAATATTATCATCAACATCCGCAAAGCGAGCGGCATTTTTAATCTTAGAAAAATCAAGATTACGATTTGAGAAAGCTATATTATTTTTAATTTTATCACTAAAAAGGAAATTATCCTGTGGTACATAGGCAATTTGATTTCTTAATGATGCAATATCGCATTGCATAATATCATTTCCATCAATGTAAATACTATCATTATTTACATTGTAAAGCCTTAAAAGCGAATTAACGAGAGTTGTTTTTCCACTACCAATTTTTCCAATAATACCAATTGATTGACCGGCTTCGATTTTAAATGATAGATTAGCAAGCGAATTGTTTTTACTATTAGGATATGAAAATGAATAATTCTTAAATTCAATTTCACCCTTAATATCTTTCATTATAATCGGATTTTCAGGATTTTTAATTTCCTCTTCCTCATCTAGGAAATTAGCAACACGATTATATGAGGCCTTAGCACGGCTTCTCATTGATACAATTTGACCTAAGGCCATCATAGGCCAAACCAGAATATCAAAATAACCAAGGAAGGTTACAAGATCTCCTGCTTCAAGGGCAATTTCATGGCCAAAAATAACAACCGGATTATGTGTGACAAAGCTATAGGCAAACCAACCACCAAAGCCTAGTAATATTGACATAATAATCGCAATAATTAAAGAAATAATAATATCAAAAATAACGGAAACACGGACAAAATCAATATTTGTATCCTGATTCTTTTTAGCAATTTTCGCAAATTGATGGATTTGCTGGGTTTCCTTAACAAAGGCCTTTATAACTCTAATACCCGTAAATGATTCCTGAGCATAATCATACAAATTATCAAATTGTTCCTGACGGTTTTTCCATTTTAAGGCCATAAATCTTTCAACCAAACCACCCCATAAAACAATCAAAAGCATTGGAATTAGGGCAATAATCGTTAAAACCCAATCCAAGGAAAACATTTTATAAAGCACTAATATAGATTGGAAGCAGGCATCAACAAGCATAATACTTCCCCAACCTAAGAATTCCTCAATCGTTTCAAGGTCAGTGGTAAACCAAGCCATAACAGTACCAACCTTGTTTTCATGATAATATCTTTGGGACAATCTTTCACTTTTTAAGAACATATCATGTCTTAAGGAAGCCTCAATTCTTTGGGAAGCATTAAAAATTGTAAAACGCCATAGCATTCTTCCAAAGAACATACCAAAGGCTACACCAATTAAGGCTAAAATAATATTAGACAGCCTTGTCATATCAATTTCACTTGACGCATTAAACATCTTTACAATTCTTCCTAAGAAATCTGGAACATATAGCTGAAGATAATCAACCGCTACAAGCCCAATGATTCCTACAAAGTAAA
>URFB01000192.1 GCA_900547045.1 uncultured Mollicutes bacterium | reverse complement strand
CATAGCTAAAATGATATTTATTTTCTTCATATTAAGACCTTCTTTCTAACTTCATTATATTAAATGAAGCTTAAACGAACCTTAAATTCTAAAAAAAGAATAGACATAAGCCTATTCAATCTAACACTTTATGATATCAATATTTTTAGTTTGATTAAAGTAACCTCATTTCCCTACTTGTTAAATGCTTTATAATCCCATCGAATAAAATAAATTCTAATTTCACATTCTTTATTTTAAATATGATTACATATACAATGCTTATTTATCGGCAATATATAATTAAATTCCCTACGCTTTGGTCGAATTATTTTGCCGATATCACAAATAAATAGCCGGAATATAATGTAAGGAGTTTTCAATTTTCACAATCCATTTTTATAAAATGTACTAGCTTTATTAATTCCAAATTTAACTAATATGTAAGAATAATTAAATACAACTTTAGCATACTTTTAAAAAAATATAAGTATTATTAATTTTCACTCTTTATTCTTTTATATTGGGTGTTACATCTAATAATAAATGGAGAAAAACAAACAAAAAATCCCTCAAATTTAAAAATTCGAGAGATTTTATTACAATATAAATTATTCATTATTAGGAACATCAATATTTGATGGCACTACATCATAGCCATAAAATTCACGATTGAAATAGGCCCTACCTTTGGTGATTGATTTTAAATCATTTACATATTCTATAATTTCAGATTCCGGAACTAGAGCTTCTAGCTTTTGTTGCCCAATGGAATTTATATCCATTCCAACAATCTTAGCTCTTCTTGTATTTAGATCTGATAAAATATCACCAACAAGCTCGGATGAAGCTGTTACAACTATTTTCATAATTGGTTCAAGTAGCACAGGCTTAGCCTTCATATAAGCATCCTTAAAGGCTAAGATAGCAGCGTTTTTAAAGGCTACCTCATTAGAATCAACGGGATGATATTTACCATCCGTTAAAATCGCATGAACTCCAATAACAGGGTACCCCTTTAGTAATCCCTTTTGACAAGCCTCATTAAAGCCTTTTTCTACAGCAGGGAAATAATTTTTTGGTACTGCACCACCAAATACCTCCTCAGAAAATGAATTTGATGAAGCTGGCTCAAAACGCATTTCTACAACCCCAAAGAAGCCACTTCCACCTGACTGCTTAATATAACGTCCACTTCCCGTTGCACATGCCTTTATTGTTTCCCGGTAGCTAATCTTATAATCAGTAAGGTCCAAATTAAGCTTATAGGTCGTTTTCATTTTTTGTAAAATATAGTTTAAATGACCCATTCCTAAAGATCCAATTAATTGCTCATGAGTATCCGCATTTCTTACAAATTTAACAGTTGGATCTTCAAGCATTATTTTAGAAATAACAGCTGATAGCTTATCCTCATCATTTTTAGTATGAGGCTTAATTGCTTTAAAATAAACAGCTGTTGGATATTCAATTAAAGGATATGAAATATGTGACTTTATGCTTGATAAGCTAACACCATTAGAAAGAGAAACCTTTGTTATTGCACCTATATCACCAGCGTGAAGTAGAGCTACTGGTTTTAAAGTGGCACCACATATAATATTTAAGTTATTAACTTCAACATTTGCTTTATTTAAATTATCATAAACAGTATCACCAACATGTAAAGTTCCCGAATTAATTTTAAAAATATTAGTTATACCTGCATAAGGGTCAACATTAGTTTTAAATACGAAGGCACTAAATTCCTCACTATCTAGAGTTTTTCTTAAAACCTCATTGCCATCATCATCTATACCCTTTAAAGGCTTTAAATCAGAAGGATTAGGAAGATAATCAATAAGCATTGATAAAAGGGTATGAATACCTATTTTCTTCAAAGCTGAGCCAACAAGAACAGGAATTAAATGACCATTTAAAACACCATCACGAAGACCTATTTTGATCTCTTCTTTAGTTAATTCCTCACCGGCAAAAAACTTTTCCATTAACTCCTCACTTGATTCAGCTACCGCTTCAATCATTTGATTATGAAGTTCAAAAACAACCTTACGTTTATCAGGATAAATTTCTGCATCATCACACGTTTTTCCATTATATTTACGAGCCTTTAATTCAACTACATTAATAAAACCGTCAAAATTATTATCATGACCCATTGGATAACAAAAAGGAATAGCAGATGAACCAAAATGAAGCTTAATATCTTCTAATAAACCTTCAAATTTAATTCCATCCTTATCCATTTTATTAACATAAATAATAGTAGGAATATTTCTCTTTTTAAGCATATTATAATGCTTAATCGTTTCTTCTTCTACTCCATTTTGAGCATTAATAACTAAAATAGCTCCTTTAACAACGGATATTGTACCAATTGCCTCTTGAATAAAATCATCATTTCCTGGTAAATCAATTAAATTAATTTTATAATCTTTATAATTGAGAGGAATTATACTAGACTTAATACTAGAACCTCTTTGACGTTCTTCATCTAAATAATCACTTATCGTATTTTTCTTTTCAATACTCCCCATCTCTTTACCAATGCATTCTGATGCTAATGCTTCAACTAGTGTTGTCTT
>URFB01000191.1 GCA_900547045.1 uncultured Mollicutes bacterium | reverse complement strand
TATCATCAATATCAAAGAATACAGGTGCAACGTAATATGTTTGTCCAGCTTCATAATACATATATTGATCAAAATCTTCCGCATATTTCACATTATTGTCATATCTTATGAAGTTATCACGAGATACATACGCTCTTGAATCTTCTTGTCTTTCAGAGCCAGTTCCATAGAAGAAACATTCAGTAGATTGTCCACTTATACCATAAAGATGATATATACCAGATTTTTCAGGAGTAAACTTGAATAAATATCCACGTGGAACTAAAGGGAAATCAAATTTAATATAGTTATAGTGATCCTCTAGACTATCCTCAGGATTTGTAATTTGAGCTTCTAGGGCGTTAAATGTTGCAAGTCCTTTAATAGGGTCGCCAATTTCTTCACCTTTTGGAGTATTGTACTCACTGATATAAACACACATTTCAAGCCATTGTAAATCAAAATCCTTTAATTTTTCATCACCTAATTCTCTAGCAACGAACTGTAATGCAGCTGCAAGATCTTTAGTAATTGAAGTTAAACCATTAGTTGGTAAATCAAGCATTGTGATTGAAGAATTATCACCATAATTTGCATATTGACTAATAATTTTACCATAATCAATTGGATTTTTAGGATCAGTCTTATCAACAAATAACTCAGGATTTTCAGCTAAGAAAGTAACAATTGAATTATTAGAAAAATGAGTATTTGAATCATTTAATGCTGCAAGTAGAAGAGGTCCATCTTCACTACCTACGTGATAGTAGCCATCATTTTCATTAAATACTGGAGTTATATAGTTTGACCATTTTAAAGTAAATGGATTAATTTCACCAGATGCAGCTTGACGAATAACTTGGAACTTGCTTTTCAATTCTGATTGTTCTAAGAATCGAACATTATTTATATACACAGTATCATCAAACATTGCTGTCTTTGAATCCTTATAGAAGAAGAATTCAACAGAAATCTTTTCATCAGTATTACCTGCAACATATAAATACTGTGTCTTAAATGACTTATCATTACCAGACATTTGACATAAGCGCTTACCATCAAGGAATATACCCAACATATCGCCATCTTCACAAGATGCCTTATAGTCAATAGCAAGTACCTTATTAGCAGGAACCGTAATATCCATCCAAGCTATAGAATATGAACTATTAACGCCTTTATTTGAAGGTTTGATTGCTTTACCATCTTCAGTAGCAACCCAAGGCCAAATATTCTTATAAGTTTCACGATCTTCTTCTTTAAATGTAGCAGAAACATTTTCAGCTAAAGCAGCCTTCTCTAATACTGCTGAGCCTGGGAATTCAACATCAGGAACAACATCAGAGCCTGATGCTTCATATGTAGGAACATAATTGTCACCAGTATATTTTGCAAATAGACCATCCCATTTATCCTTAGTTGTAATTGCTCCACCTTCTATCATCGTTATAGTACCATAACGATCAATAAATGCTGATGTTGGGAAACCCGTAACACCAAATGGAGCAATTAAAGATGTATCACCAACTGTTGACATAATATTAAGCTTTTGATCACTAGCAAATGTCTTAACAGTATCAACTGTATCATTATAGCTTTCACCTGGATTAATACCGATAACCTTAACCTTATCTTGATATTGTGAATATGAGTCAATTAAAAATGGGAACTCACGAACACACCATGAGCAGGTTGTATACCAGAAATTTAAAACGACAAGTTCATTATCCTCAAGTAAATTTGACAATGACCATGTTACTTTTTCACCAAAATTAGTCTTACTACCAAAATCATAACCTTCAAATGTATAATCATATGCCTGATCATTTTCTGCGTATTTTATATTTTCAGGCATTTGCTCTTGAATTAATTGTGGTTGGAATTTAACAATTGTTTCTTCACCTGAATCATCAATCTGGATTCCAACTGATGATGAATCAACCACATATCCTTCACTTTCCATATCTTCACATTTAACTTCATACGTTCCAGCAGGTGCTTTTATTGAAACCTGTCCATTTGAATCAGAGAAATCAGAATACTCACCATTTCTTCCTTTTAATGTAACGTAAGCATTTGAGATTGGCTTTCCACTGATTGATTGAGTTTTAACCTTATATGTAACATAATCATTTGGAACAGTAGTAGTTGCTCCACTGGTAGTTGTTCCAGTAGCTCCACTAGTAGTTGTTCCACTAGTAGTTGTTCCACTATTTCCAGTAGATTCAGAGCCATTAGTAGTCGTACTACTTCCAGACTTACCACAAGAAGATAAACTAGCAATGCTGACACTTACAAGTGATAATACTGATAAAATCTTAACGATTTTCTTCATTTTATTTCCTCCTAAAAATTTAATAATTTATAAAATTAGTCTAATTATATTCATCCTTTAAACCATTACGAAAGAATTATATCTTTATTTTCAAGAAAATGCAATATATTTTTCCAATATATTGCATTTTTAGAATATTATTTTAATTATTGATTGGAATAGAAGCCACAGGCAAACATCCATTCACTACCATCAGCTGCATAAATATTTCCCTCTGTTTCTAGCCAGCCATATCCATCAAAGAAATAACTAGTTGAATTACATAATTTTTGTAAGAATGTCACTAATTCTTT
>URFB01000190.1 GCA_900547045.1 uncultured Mollicutes bacterium | reverse complement strand
GCTATGCCTAGCTAAAATGTTCGGCGATGATTACCTTTCATCTACTTCAAAGGACGCCTCCTTCATAGAATACTCTGATGCACCGCTACCTCTATTTTATTTATATTTAAATGATACCATAAAAAATTTTTTTTGCAAGTATTTTGAAAAATTCATCAACAATATCCTTATTTATTGATAATTTGACTGATAAATTTCTTAAAATGCGCTCTTCCCGTATCAGTTGGCTTAAATACCGCACAGTCTAGAAGCATATTTGTAAATACCTTACCGATTTCATCCTCAAATATTTTACTAATATTATCCTTTGTAAAGCTATAATTATTGATAAAACTCATGACCCAAGCCTCATGCTTCTTCAAGGAAGCCTCTTGAGTTGTTGTATGAGTTAAAATTCTTTCCTTTAGTAAGGAAATTTCTTCCTTTAGACGCTTAGGTAAAATCGCGTAGCCCATAATTTCAAATAAACCGATATTTTCCTTTTTAATATGTAGATATTCCTCATGTGGATGGAAAATACCAAGTGGGAACATTTCACTAGTTCTATTGTTTCTTAGGGCTAAATCCATAATATAGATTCCGTCATTAAAATGAAGGATTGAGGTTATGGCATTATGAGGCATAGTATCACTGGCAATAATATTAGATTCAAGATCATCATATTTGCGCCATACATTTAATATTTTAGTGGCTAAATTAATTAAAGCATCTCTATTTTCACCCTCAAGACGAATAACACTAACTGGCCAATCTAAAAGCTTAATTTTTGTATCATTAAGGCTTTCCTCATAAATAGTCTTAGCCTTAGAAATAGGGAAATTATATTTTCCTGTATGGAAATGCTCATGCTGTAAAATTCCACCTCCAACAATTGGTAAATCAGCATTGGTACCAATAAAATATGAAGGGAACATATCCACAAAATCAAACATATATTTGAAGGTCTTTTGACTCATATTAAAAGGAATGTGATGAGCATTTAGGACAATTGAATGCTCAGGGAAATATGGATAAGGGCTATATTGGAAATAAAATTGATTGTTCCCAAGTGTAACGGGGACAATTCTTAAATTATCTCTTGCTGGATAATCAAGACGTCCGTGGTAGCCAACAGCCTCCTTACAAAGTAAGCATTTAGGATAATTAATACCTTCAAGGCTTAAAATCTTTTCCTTAGTTTGGCTAACCTTTTCAATTCTTGACTGATTAATTGAAATAACCATTTCACCATATGGTGTTTGCGTATTAAAGAAAATATTCTTTTCAAATAAATTACGCTTAATATAATTACTATTTAGGCTTAAATTATATAAATAATCTAAGGCCTTAGTGCTAGATTTTTCATTAAATTCATAAAATTCCTTTATAACAGCTGATGGACGCGGAACAAAAATGTTCATAATTGTAGCCTCAAAGGCATCCTTAGCCTCTGATGTATTTTCAATTATTCCCTCATTAGAAGCATAATTAATAATACTATCTAAAATCATATATAAAGGCTCAGGATGAGACGTACCCTCATCAATATAATCAAGATTTAAATAGGATAAAATACGATTAGTTGTATAAATCCTATCCTCCTCATCAATCAAATGCGTATCAATGGCATATTGTACTAAGGATGCAACCGCATCGCTTAAAGATTCGGTATCCTTAGGAAGACGACGAGGACCTCCACAGGCGCTTACCTCAAAGAAAGCACCATTAATTCCTGTTGCCTCAAAATATTTCTTAGCCATATTTTCCTTAAATTCTACTAGGAAATCATTATGAACTAAAGCAAGAGCACAGCCACCAAAGCCAGCACCTGTCATTCTAGCTGCGATGCAGCCCTGCTCATTTCTTGCAAGCTCAACAATTTTATTTAGCTCAGGTGATGAAACGTCATAATTATCTCTTAATGATTCATGGGACGCATTCATCTGTGCAGCGAAGGTATCAATATCATGATTCTTTAGAGCCTCATATGACTTTAAAACTCTTTCTTCTTCTGTTACAATATGCAATACGCGGCGGTATAGCTTATTATCTGGTAAAATATTTTCAATCATTTCTAAATATTCCTTAGGAATCTTAGTTAAGGTTAAAACATTAAAATTATTTTTAATTATATCAAGTGCTCTTTGGCATTCTATTACTCTTTGCTTATACTTTAAATTTACCTTTTGGCTTGGCTTATTAGTTTGACATACAATAATGGAATAATCCCCTAAATCATAAGGAATATATTCATAATTAAGCATATAGTTATCTAAGAATAAAGCATTGTTTTCTCTTGCAAGAGCAATAGCACATTGATCCATAATTCCAGAATTAAGCTGTAGGTATTCTGTTTGAGCCTTATGACATCTCATCGCAAGCTCAAAGCTTGTAAGATTTAATTTATAAATTTCATTCATTACAGTAGCGGTTAATACCTCGATGCAGGCTCCTGAGGAAAGCCCTGCTTGTTCGGAAATTGTAGAATAAAAATAAATATTTAAACCATAAGGAAAATCGATTCCGGCATCCTGTAGAGCTCTAATAACAGCCTTAGGATAATTAGCAAAGCCATCCTTTTTATTATAATCAAAATTATTTGTCTCAATTACACCCATTTCAAAATAATTATCTGAAAAGAACCCA
>URFB01000189.1 GCA_900547045.1 uncultured Mollicutes bacterium | reverse complement strand
GATTATCTTAACTTTTGTCTTTTTAAGCTGTCCCATTACATTCTGAGCAAACTTATAGCTTTTCTTTAAGCTTTTAGGGCTATCAAGCCTTTTACCTATTTTAGTTGAAAATGAAGGCTTAATTAAAGCCTTCAATATTAATCTGCCTAAAATGGTATTATATAAAAATCTTTGACTCTTAAGAGGCTTAGATTCAATTATTTTTCCATCGCGACTTCTTATTTGCATAAAGTAAATACCAAAACAAGACCAACTGTATAAAGAATTACAAGAATTGTGCAGAATATAATACTTCCCTTAACTGTAGGCTTAGGAAGACGAATCTTTACAATATATAAAAGACCTAAAATAAGTAAATAGCCCGCATAAACATACTCAAAGTATGATTTAATGAAAAAGCTTAAAATGAATATTAATGGTACAGTCATTGATGATGTTGTAATAGGTACACCAACAAAACCAGGTCTTCCACCATCATCTTGACGATGTTCCTCTAAAACGTTGTAATATGCAAGACGAATCATTCCTGCAACAACAAAGAAAATCATTACTGCAATAAAAGCCCAGTGCTTCATTCCCAGGCTGTAGCCAATGCATGAAGGTAATACACCAAAGCAAACTAAATCTGTTAAAGAATCAATTTGAATACCATAACGCTTTTCATCAGCTGTTCTATCCTTCTTTGTTTTAGCAATCTTACCATCAAACAAATCAAGAATTCCACTTACGCTTAAGCAAATAACCGCAACCAAAGGGTTTCCCTTGAAGGCTGCAAATATACCTGCAACACCCGATGCAAGGGCAATATAAGTCATCCAAACAGTATAATTATAAAAACCAACCATAATAATTAACTCCTTTTACCAATTTTTCTTAATTCAAAAAATTGTTTGAATACAACAATTATTCCTGTAACAATTAATGGAATATAGAAATTAAATACACGTGTTAAAATCATTGCACTACCTAAAATATCAATACCATTACGTTGATAAATTGTACCGAACAGTAAAATGTATAAATATTCTGAAATTCCTACTCCCCCAGGAAGTGGTAGTGAATCAACACATAGAGCAACTAAAACCTGAATAGCAAATAAATCAAAGTAATTAAAGCCCTTTATTTCAGGATAAGCCTTAAAGAATGAAATGTAAACAAAAAAGCTTATTGAGAAAAAGGCAATTCTTTGAATGAAATTATAAGCTAAAGCAATAATAAATTGCTTAGGATTTTGCTTAATAAGCTTAGCTCCCTCTTCATATTCATCCATCTTTATTTTAAATTTTTTAACAGCTGATAAAGGCTTTTTAACAAGATGAAGCCTTGTAAGAAGCATAATTAGCTTCTTTCCTGCTATTTCGACCAAATTTCTTTTGAAAGCAGTCATAAAGCATAAAAGAATTAAACCAATATTAATCGCGAAGCCTAAAAAATATAAAACAATAATTAACGGATGCGAAAAAACAAATTCATGACATACAAATACTGCTATAATTGATAATACTAATAGAACAATTTTAAATAGGGCTGTATTTATTAATAATGTTAGGCTACTATGAGTGACAGAAATTTTATCCTTAGCCATATAATAGGCAACCATAGGCTGTCCTCCCGTAGCTGATGGGGTTACAGCACAAAAGTAATAATCTACTGCTGAATAAACAAAATTATCAGCTGCACTAACATTTATATTCATTGCCTTAAAAATTCTTTTCATCGCTAATCCCTCAAAAAGGATATAGATAAAAAACATTAGGGCTCCTAACAAAACATATTTTATATCAATATTTTTTACAACCTGCAATAAATCTCTAATACTATATTTAGTAAAGATGACAATACAGGTCGCTACCACAAGAATAACAAGAAATAAGATACTAAGGACATATTTCGTTTTTCCAGGGCGCTTTACTTCCGTATTCTCTTCCATAACATCACCTAAAATTTTACTTTATTTTTTTGTATACAAATTGATAATAGACTAAAAAGTCGCATTTGTCAATCAAATATACAACCACAAGCTAAATAATGCTTTATAACTATGCTTTTTATTTTAAATAAGGATTATATTTAATCTCAAAGGCAATACTCGTATCTGCTCCGTGTCCTGGAAAAACCTTTGTTTTTTCAGGAAGCATGCTAAGCCTTAATAGGCTTTTTTTAAGCTCTATCATATCACCAGTTGGAAAATCCGTACGACCAATTGACGCCTGAAAAAGGGTATCTCCACTAAATAATGTATCCTCAATTAAAAAGCACATGCCACCACTGGTATGACCAGGTGTTAGAAGGCATTTTATTTGAAGACCATTAATCGTAATTTCCTCATTATCCTTAAGCTTAATAATATTGTTTGAAGGTAAGCTAAATGCTATACCAAAGCTATAGCTTAAATTTATTTTATCATTTTTAATATTTAAAGCATCAATTTCACTAATATAAACAGGTGCGTCAAATAATTTAATCGATGCAATATGATCAATATGACAATGCGTAAGCAATATCGCTGTTATCTCATATTTATTTATTTGATCCATGTATTTTTCAAGACCAATGGTAGGGTCAATAATAATACCCTTATTATCATTTATAATTAAATAGCTATTAGTCATAAAGGGACCAGCTGT
>URFB01000188.1 GCA_900547045.1 uncultured Mollicutes bacterium | reverse complement strand
GGATGCATAAGATTATTGGGTGATTTTTTGAAAAAATATCGCATAATCATTTCTTCATCACTGCTAATTTTAAGCATAATGATTAGATTTTTATTTAAGAATTTATTTTTTAAGCTTAAAGGATTTATGATGTATGAAATTTCTTTATTAAGCCTATTTTCAAATCTTATTGGTATTAATGCTCTAACTAAAGAGGTTTCTAAGTCGAATATTATTTACTGTAAGGATTTTATTAAATATGATGATGGCTATTTAGTTTATACGATTAATAATATGGTAAGCATTCCCTTTGAAGGTATCGTATCAAAAAAGGGTGAGGGCTTTATTAGAATTGATATTGGGTCAAATATTATTTTTACCTTATCAAAAATAGATTCAAAGCTATATTTATACGAAAGAATAAGCCCCGATACCATTATTGCCAATAGTAGCTCATATTATATTAGTGCTAATCAGACTAATCTTTCCTATCTTGATTTTAATGTGATCTATGAAACTGTTTAAAGGCTTTTCCTTTCTAATCTTATTTTACCTGGCACTCTTTTTAGTTTATGGTATCGATTTTGCAAATATTTTTATAATGTCATATCTTTTACATGAAATAGCTCATATTATTGTTATTAGGCTTTTTCATTTTAAGCTAGAAGGAGTCTATTTGATTCCCTTTGGAGGGCAAATCAAAATTGATGCTTGCAAAAACCATAGCCCATTAATTGATCTTGCCATATATACTGCAGGCCCCGGCATTAATGCCGTACTTATTTTTATAGGCTATTTTTTGAGACTTGATAGCTTAATAAGAATAAATTTCGCTTTATGCTTTATTAATTTACTACCTATTTTACCACTTGATGGATTTTATATTATCCTAAATCTTTTTGCCTTAGGACTGCCATATTACTACGCTATTAAAATAGCACTTGGCATTTCACTTGTACTAGCAATAATAGCCCTTCTTTTAGCACCACTTATAAATTATTCCTTATTAATTTTATCCTGCTATATGATTATAATTACCCTATTAGAAATTAAATCTAATCATATATATAAGAGCTTTTTGCTTGAAAAAATGCTTAAATATTCCTATATAAATCCTAATAAAGAAATTAAGCCTACAATTAATTTAAAAAAAATGCATTATAAGGGTGCTAATAGCTATTTTAATTTGGATGGCATAATTTATTATGAGCAATCTTTTTTAAAAAAGTAATTGTCAAGCCCTTATAAGTAAAGTATAATTAAATAGATTAAGGGTGTGAGTTATATGCGTATTAATGCAGGAAAATATCGAAATCATAATATTGAAATGACAAATTTAGAGACCACAAGAGAAACAAGTGACAAGGTAAGACAGGCCATTTTTAATTTAATCGGACAGTTTTTTGATGGTGAGGTCGTCCTTGATTTATTTGCTGGTTCAGGGGCAATGGGTCTTGAGGCTATCTCAAGAGGAGCGTCAAAGGCTTATTTTAATGATATTAATGCTAAAGCTCTTGAGGTTGTTAAAAAGAATATCGCTAAGCTTAGGGTAGATGATCAATGTGAGCTTAAAAATCTAGATTATAAGTCATATTTAGAATCTTCAAATCAAAAATTTGATATTATCTTTTTAGACCCTCCCTATAAAATGAATAATGTAGATGAAATCCTAAGGCTAATTAAGGAGAAGAATTTACTAGCACAAAAGGGCATTATCGCCTTTGAAATGGAAGCGCAAACTAATCCTGAAAGCCAATATTATTCAATTTCAAAGGATCGCAGCTATGGTATTAAAAGAGTAGTTATTTATGAGGGTGAAAAATAAATGAGTGTAAAACAAGAATTAAAAAATAAAATATTAAAGGAATATAAAAGACTAAAGAAGCATTTTTTTAAAAATCAATTTTCGCATTCTAAGCTTTTAACGTTATGTCTTGACAATCGTAAATATATGGTAATGATCGATCCTGGCTTTGGGTTTACAATTGTAACAACACGAACAGATATAAAAATTCTTAGATATTTGCTAAATCAGGATTATTATGATTTTGGAATTTCACCTGCCTATTTTTTTATTGGTGAAATTATGTCCTTCAAGGATGATAATTACTCACTAAATATTTACCGTAAGAAGCCAGATTCTTACTTTGAGGAGCCTAACCTTGGGGAGCTTAAGCTTTTACAATTTATAATAGATGCCCTATATCCATGCTTAAAATACTATACTGATAATTTGGTAACAGTTGAGCAAAATGCGGAATTTGTTTTTTATTTTGATGATGAAAATAAAGAGGTAAGCCTCAAAGCTTATGAATTCCCAGAATATAGCTATTTTGATGGAAAGGTAAAGGCTCATGTTTCACTTAAGCCGGAACCAAATGATGATTCCTTAACGCTAATTGATATGTTTCCAATTGAGCTTCCTATCTTTTCAACTGAAAGAAAGAAGCTAATTAATCCATATGTTCTTACTGTTTATAGCGAAAATACGCATAAAAGAAAATTTTATTTAATTCCCGAAGAAACAAATAATGCCTACGACAAGGCAATTGAAATTCTAAATTTAACTACTCTTGGGTCTAATTTATGCATTACAAATGCCTTACTTTATCAAGCTATTAAGCCAAATAAGGCTTTAGCCTATAAGATAAACTTTGAACCTCTTCAATATTATCGCT
>URFB01000187.1 GCA_900547045.1 uncultured Mollicutes bacterium | reverse complement strand
TTAAAATATCCTTTAAAATTCCATCACGTAAGGATTTAATTTGCATAAACTCACCTCCTATTACATTTATTAAAAATTATAGCATAATTTTTTATAACATAAAAGAAAAAGGAACACTACATTAGCAAGCTAATATAACGTTCCCTTATATTATAATACCTTAGATAAGAATTCCTTTAATCTTGTTGATTGAGGATGATTAAAAATAGCATCAGGTGTACCTTCTTCACATACGACTCCCTCAGACATGAAAATAACATGATCAGATATTTCCTTAGCAAATCCCATTTCATGAGTTACAATAACAATTGTCATTCCACCCTCAGCTAGGCTCTTAATAACCTCTAGTACATCCTTTACCATTTCAGGATCAAGGGCACTTGTTGGTTCATCAAATAGCATTACATCAGGTGACATAGCCATTGCACGAACAATTGCAAGACGCTGTTTCTGACCACCAGAAAGTTTACCAGGCTTAACGTATGCCTTAGAATCAAGGCCTACCTTCTTAAGAAGCTCTAGACCTAGCTTGTTAGCTTCCTCTTCTGCCATTTTTCCAGTAGTAATTGGTGCAAGGGTGATATTTTGAAGGCAAGTAAGATGAGGGAAAACATTAAAATGCTGGAAAACCATTCCCATCTTTTGACGATGTAAATTTAAAATCTTATCAATATTCTTCCTTTGAAGCTTATCAGCAGCTTTAGCAGCCTTAAGCTCTTCTTTAAGCTTTAAATACTCTGCATCACTGGCAAGAGATGCCTTATCATGAGTGCTTTGATATTCATGTAGCTTTTTCTTTAAAGGCTCTGTATGGCTTTCATATAAGGTTTCTCCCTCAAAACTGATATGGCCACTTGTTGGTGTTTCAAGTAAATTTAGACAACGAAGTAATGTTGACTTACCACTTCCAGATGAACCAATGATAGAAACAACCTCACCTTTAGTAATTTCATAGTTGATTCCCTTTAAAACCTCAAGGTCACCATAGCTTTTACATACATTTTCAATTTTTAAAATTACATTATTATCCATTAGCAGCTCACCTTCTTTTCAAATAGCTTAATTAGCTTAGATAAACTAAATGTTATGACAAAATAAATGATACCAATTATAACATAAGGCGTAAGTGCATCATATGTCGTAGCTGTAATAATTGTTTTAACAGTCATCAAATCACCAACATAGAATGTTGAAGCAAGTGATGTTTCCTTAATTAAAGATACAAATTCATTACCAAGAGCTGGTAAAATATTTTTAATTGCCTGAGGCAAAATAACCTTCCACATAGTCTTAGCATGAGAAAGGCCAAGGCTTCTTGCGGCCTCCATTTGACCATTATCAACGGCTTGAATTCCCGAACGGAAAATCTCAGCCTGATAAGCTCCACTATTTATAATAAGGGCAATTACGCAGGTAATAAACTTTGGCATACCTCTTGGCATTACAAGGAATATTACGGTTAATTGTAAAAGTAAAGGGATACCTCTTATAATCTCTATATAGGCTTGAGATATATAATGTAGAGGCTTAAATTTTGATAAATTCATTAAGCATAGCAATATTCCTAAAATAATAGCAAAGACAACACCACATATTGATAATAATAAAGTAATTCCTAAGCCCTTCATGAATTCAGCAAAATTATTTGTAAACATATTCCATACCTTTACAATAAAAATAGCATCAGCGGCATTTTCAAGTTCAGATACAATCTTATTTGCCTCAGCAAGCCAGCCTTCAAATAATTTTTCTTCCTTAACCTCAGAAATAATTTCATTAACACTAGTAATTAAATCCGAATTTCCCTTTTTAGCAATCGCAAATAAACCGGTTTTTCCGGTAACATCAAATTTAAAATCACAAAGTGCATATTTGCTAGATTGCTCAAGCTTAACAGTAGCAGCCTTACTAGCAATGGCAATAGCATCAACCTTACCACTATCAAGACGAGTGAAAGCATCAGCTATATTAGTAATTTGCTCGATAGTCGCATTTGGTAGCTGCTCAGCTACATAATCATATTGGACAGAACCACTTTGCGCTGCAATTTTTACTTCCTGCTTGTTTAATTGCTCGAAGGTTGAGAATTTATCAAGATCTTTATTAAGCGTAAGAATAACCTGATCTCCATCTCCATCATCATAATATGAAACAGACATTTCATAATTATTAGCACGAGCTGCTGAGTAGGTAAAGCCTGAAATGGCAAGCTCTGTTTTACCTGATGAAACAGATGTTAAAATTTCTTCAAAGCCCATGATTTGAAGCTCAAGGACCTTATTTTGCTTCTTCGCAATATATTTAGCAAGGGAAATATCTGCTCCTAAATATTTATCGTCATCACCCTTTCTTGAATCGATAAATTCATATGGAGCATAGTCTGGCGACGTTGCAACATATAGCTTTGATTTATTCTCACAGCTTGTAAGTGTTAAGGTAAAAACAAATGCTACTAAAATTAATATTAAATATTTAAGTTTATTTTTCATTTTAATTCTCCTATCTATATTATTTGTTTAGTTTGTAAAACCACATCGTCGGACTTTCATCATTTTCCTCCCAAACGAGCAAAGAAAAAGGACCACTTGGTATACAATTGGTCCCTTAACTTTTTTTAAAAGACCAATAATTATGACAATCACCTGTTGGTCCTTCATAATTATACTCAAGTTCAAATTAAATATTAAACTATCTTTGCAAATTCCAATAAAAAAATCTACTA
>URFB01000186.1 GCA_900547045.1 uncultured Mollicutes bacterium | reverse complement strand
GGCCGTTAAAAGCTTTAAGACGATATCTTTTGATGAGTTTAAGGGCTTTAAGGATATAAAATATTGCTTAATTGATGAGGCTAATCGCTTTGATTTTAAGAGCCTTTTAGCTATAGCACAAGAGGCTAAGGCACTTAATATTAGAATAGTATATTTTTTAGATAATAAGGAAGCAGACGAAGAGCTTAATAGCTTTATTGTTAATAATACGAGTAATATTTTAAAGCTTACTAGTACGATTAGAGCTCCTAAGGAGGCCTTAGCGTTTATTGATGCTATCATTTATCATAAAAAATGTAATCCAAGTGATAAATATAAAATCGTCTATACTAAGCAATGCTTTTTAAATAATAAAATTGAGGATTATATCAAAAAGGGCTTTACCTTTATTTCCTATGAGGATGGTGATAAGGGATCGGACTTTTCATATAAGCTTTATACTAAAAGAGCATATCCTCATGAATTTGAAAAAATTGTTATGTGTATTGATGACCGCTTTTATTTAGATGAAAGAAAGCATTTAAAATCTCTTCAAGCTGAAGGGGGAAGCTACTATACAAGGCTCTTGTATCAGGGCTTAACCCGTGCCAGAGAGGAAATTGTCCTTATTGTAACAAATGAAGAGGTTTTAAATGGACTGATTGAAATAATATAAAACGTTTTCAGAAAAAAACACTTACACGATACAATATTTTTTGCTAGAATACCTGTGTTAATATAGTTTTTGTTATTTTTGGCACTAAATGTCTAAAGCTCGATGCCTGACCGAGCTGTGATGTTTGGTGCTTTTTTTTATGGAGGTTTTTATGAATAACGAATATTTAATTAAAGAAAAGGAAGGTAAGCTTTTGCTTAAATTCTCGATTCCTTGTATTTTATCCTTATTGATAAGTGCACTTTATAACATTGTTGACCAAATTTTTATTGGTAACTCATCTGTAGGTGCCATTGGTAATACTGCTACAACAATTATTTTCCCACTTACAGTAATCGCGCTTGCTTTCGCTTTGATGCTTGGTGATGGGGGAGCCGCCTTTATGTCACTTTGTATGGGAAAGGGTGAAAGTAAAAAGATTAATCGTCTAATTGGAACGCTTATTACAATTAGTGTTATTATTAGTGTCATCTTTTTACTAATTTGCTTCCCACTTCTTAAAAATATCGCATCATTCTTTGGTGCTAAGACAGAAGCTTCAGTTAAGTATTCACTTGAATACGGAAGAATAATCCTAATTGGTGTGCCTTTCTATATTATAATGAATATGCTAAATTCAATTATAAGAGCAGATGGTTCTCCTCAGGTCGCAATGGCTTCAATGGTTTTAGGCGCCTTAATTAATGTAGGATTAGATGCTTGGTTTATTTTAGGCTTAGATTGGGGGCTTACCGGAGCTGCGCTTGCAACTATTATTGGTCAGATTGCATCCTTCACGGTTAGTGTAATATATTTATTTAAGCCTAAAAACTTTAAGCTTGGTCTTTCAAGCTTTAAGCCCGATTTTAAGCTTTTATTAGAGGGTATAAAAATGGGGGCTTCATCATTCTTAACACAAATTTCGATTGTAATTGTTACTGTTGTTTCAATGAATATGCTGGCAAAGTATGGCTCAAGAACTGAATATGGTATTGATGATCCTCAGGCTATCATTGGTGTTGTAATGAAGCTATTTACGATTGTTGTAAATATTTCTGTAGGTATTAGTGCAGGTTCCCAACCAATCATCGGCTATAATTATGGTGCAGGGCAGAAGAAGCGTGTAAAAAATATTTTTTTAATCATTATTGTCTTAAATATAATTTTAGGGCTTATTGCAACCCTATTATTTGAATTAATTCCTGGTCCAATTTTAAGTATTTTTGGTACTAATAGTAAAAATCCTGAGCTTTATAAGGAATTTGGTATTTTAACAATGAGAATTTATCTAATGCTTATTACATTTACTATTCTTCAAAAATCTGTTTCTATTTTCCTTCAGGCAATTGGATTTCCAATTGAGGCTGCAATCCTATCCCTTGCAAGAGATGTTGTAGCTATGGTTGTTTTTACCATTTTATTACCTGTTTTCTTTGGTCTTAAGGGTGTGTTATGGGCTGCACCAGCTGCAGATATCATTGGAATCATCCTTTCAGTTGTATTTGCAATTAGTATTATAGGAAGGCTTAAGGATTAAAGTAAAATTAAATGTATCGTTTTGGTACATTTAATTTTTTGCTTAAAAAAGATTTTAATAGCTAAAAAGCATCTATAATTGGCTTTTTAATAAAAAATATGTTAAAATCAATTTGTTTGAAAAGTAGGAAGTGAATTTTCATGAATGATTTTTTATTTCAATGCGTAGGTAAAAAAACAATGAATGTTAATATTTCAAAAAATGTTGAGTTTAATAATCGTCTTAAAAAGCATATTGAAGAAATGACTGATACTGAGCTTGAATATTGTGATGAGGCTCCTCTTTTTAGCCTTACACCATTTGTTCAGGTCAATGTTCATCAAAATGTCGATTCATATTATGTTATAGTTATTCCTGATTTTCATTTTAGTCAATTTGAACGCTTTATTCCCACCCTAAAGGGAATATTCTTTGATTATGAGGAAGGCAGTGGAAATATTACCTTCTATAATTCTAAGAATAACGAGTTTTTATTACAGGAGCCTTTAAAAAATATTCTTTCAATTGATAAAAATATGCTTCAGGTTAAGAAAAAGGATTTTTCTAAATTTGTTCTAATAATACAGCATGC
>URFB01000185.1 GCA_900547045.1 uncultured Mollicutes bacterium | reverse complement strand
TTATTTTAATACTATAGAATAATAAAGTAGTACTATAACACTTTTAGTAGTACAAAGTAGAGTCACCTATGACTACTTTTGGTAGTCAAAACTAAAAATAATTTTAGCAGAATAGTATTTATAAATATAAAACATACTTCAAACAATCTATAATTTAATACCATTTTCTCTAAAAAAATAGGTCTTTTAACCATAAATACCTATTTTTATTGGATATGTTTCCATGTCAATAGGCAAACCGTCTCTGTTGAGCTTGTATTTGGGAACATATCAACCGGTTGAATTGAATTAACTTGATAATTATTACTTAAAATAGCCAAATCCTTTGCTAGTGTTGCCGGATTACAAGATACATAAATAACTCTTTTAATTCCACTACCAGCAATCGTTTTAGCAACATATTCACCAAGTCCAAGACGAGGCGGGTCACAAACTAAAACATCAACCTGCTCTTCTCTTAGGGTTTGAGGTAAAAGCTCAAGAACCTTTCCAGCCTTAAACTGTGCATTTCTAACCTTATTAATTACGTCATTAGTTTTAGCATTCTCAATTGAAATTTCATTTTGCTCAATTCCAATAATTCTTTTTGCAAGACCTGATAAATAAATACCAATTGTACCAACACCACAATAAAGGTCTAATACTGTTTCCTTCATTGAAAGCTTACATGCTTTCTTAACAACTTCATATAACCTTTCAGTTTGAACAGGATTTAATTGGAAGAAGGTATCTGGACCAAGCTCAAATTTACATTTTCCAATTGTTTCAGTAATAGTATCCTTACCCTCAAGCTTCTTAGTTTGTCCAAAAATCAAAACGCTATCCTCTTCGTTATATGACATGAAGACAGATACAACATGCTCAAGCTCCATTGTCTTTTTAGCAAGCTCGCGTAAATTAGCCTTTTTATCTGTAACTACAAAGGTAACCTGTGCTTCCTTATTAAAATGAGATACACGAACAACTAGGCTCTTAAGAATACCCTTATTTTGCTTAGGATCATAAACACTAACATGACACTCATCAATAAGCTCACAAATTTTCTTGTTAAGGTTATTTAAAATGTCATTTTGATTTAAGCATGAATCAATACCTACAATAACATTACTATTTGGTGCGATAAGACCAACGGTTGTCTTCGCCTTTACAACCTTTAATGGTAAGGCAGATTTAAAACGGTAGCCCCATTGATTATTAGCACCTATAGTTGGCTTAATTTCAAAGCTTCTTGGATTTAGCTTTGTATATCTTGTAATAGCCTCAATTACAGCCTCACGCTTAAATTCAAGCATTTTTTGATAATCAATATGAAGGCTTTGGCATCCACCACATGCTTCATAATATGGGCATTTAGGCTCAACACGGTATGAAGCGGTGTGTTTGAAATCAACAACCTCCGCAAAGGCCATTTTCTCCTTTACGCTGGTAATTCTTACATTAACTCCCTCACCAGGTAAGGCATTCTTAACGAATACGGCAAGCTTCTTATAATAAGCAATACCCTCTCCATTAATTCCTAATCTTTTTATATCAACGATTACCTCATCATTAACCTTTAATTCTGTTTGCATAAAATCACCACTTTTTTTAAATTACAACTAATTATATCATAAAAAATTTTACTAAACAATTAGAAGATAAATTACTATTGATCAGAAGGTAAAATATCATTATAGTCATGATCAATATCAACAATGGCGTAAAATGTATTGTTTGCATCATGAATTATTTTCTTGATATAATCTTCTATCTCTGCATCTGTTTGCTTAAGACCATAAGGTACAATAATATCAAAAATAATATTCGTATGGGTAGGTCCTGATACAATTCTGAAATCATGGATTGACCAGCTAAAATTAAGATTTTCCTTTAAAAGTGACTTAGTAAATTCTCTAAACTCATCGGTTTTCTTATCTCCTACTAAAACCGGATCTAGGTGAATTGTTAAATGAACATTAAGCTCATTTTTTATTTCATGCTCTATTTGGTCAATTTTATCATGAAGATTAATTAGGTCTCCTCTTGAATCTACCTCAACATGACATGATGCAAAAATAATAGATGGTCCATAGCTGTGAATTTCAAGGTCATGAATACCTAGTACAACATCGTGACCTTTAATTCTCTTTTCAATTTCTAGGACAAGCTCCTTACTAGGTGCTTCACCAATTAAAGGATTAGACGCCTCGATAACAAGCTTAATACCGCTATAGCAAACAAGTAAGCCTACAGCTAGTCCAAAATAGCCGTCAAGACTATAGCCAGTAAGCCTAGAAATAATAAGACCAATTAAAACAAGAGAGGTTGAAATAACATCATTTCTTGAATCCGTCGCTGTCGCAATCAAGGTCTGTGAATTGATTTTTTTACCGATTGAGCGATTTAAAATCGCTTGGTAAAGCTTAACAATAATCGCAAAAGCTAAAACCGCTATATTCAAATAAAAATAACCAACGCTTGTATCATTAGACTTTATTTTATCAACAGCCTCTAAAATAAGCTCAACACCTAAAACACAAACTATAACAGAGACAATAAAGCCTGCAATATATTCCATTCTTTGATGTCCATAGGGATGCTCCTTATCAGGCTTCTTTTGGCTCATTTTAAAGCCTATTAGGGCTACAATACTATTTAAGGCATCCGAAAGGTTATTAATTCCATCAGCTAAAATAGAAAGAGCGCCACTGAAAGCTCCAACAATAATCTTTAAAGCACAAATCACAACATTTGAAATAATACCAAAAATGG
>URFB01000184.1 GCA_900547045.1 uncultured Mollicutes bacterium | reverse complement strand
AGAAAAAAAAGCCTCCACAAAAATGTGAAGACCAAATTTATTTAATTTTATGCTAGGAAGTCCAATGAAGAACAATAACGTTCAACAGCGGGCATCTCTTGATATACAATTAGGATTCCTAAGAAGATAGGCGTTCGACAACATGTGTATCCTTGATCCCTATAAATATAATTTGGGTTCCACGGCAATCTTCCTAGCACCTTTATATTAACATATTAGAGCTAGAACGTCAACTTTCTTAAAAAGCAAAAGTAAAAATAAGTGTAATAAAGGCTAAAAAAATCAAGCAAATACCAATTAGATACATATACTTATCACCTTTAAGATTAGCCTGATAGGATGAATAGCGATTGGCATATGGCATTATTATTGCAATTATACCAATGCATAATAAATCAATAGGAATTAAAAAATGCTTAGTATAAAAATTACCATTAAGCTTAAAGAACATTAAAATTAAATAATAAACAACATTCGCCGCTGCAATAAAAGTAAATAATAATGCAATCCCCTTTAGGATCTTTTTTTCCTTTGAAGTTAAATTTTTTCTATCTGTCATATAATCACCATTTTCATATGATATTACTATAACAAAAAAGACTAGAAAAATCTAGTCTTAATTTATTACTTTGTAAGAGCAGCTACTAAATCTGCCTTCTTCATTGCAGAAATACCAGTAATGCCCTTTTCCTTAGCAATTGCCTTTAACTCAACAACTGTAAGCTTGCTGTAATCTACTGATGCTTCTACAGCTTCAGCCTTAGGAGTCTCAGCCTTTGCAGCCTTAACAACCTTTGCAGCTTTTGGTGCCTTTGCAGCCTTAGGAGCTTCTACATTAGAAGCCTTTGCAGCCTTAACAGCCTTTGATTCAGTTTGAAGAACTACAACCTTCTCAGCAGTCTTAACTGATGACATAGTAAGACCCTTCTTAGCAATTTCAACAAACTCTGTGAAAGCCTTTGGATCGTTAACAGCTAAATCAGCTAACATCTTACGGTTAACCTCAACACCTGCACGGCTTAGACCACAAATGAATAATGAATACTTTAATCCATTTTCCTTTGCAGCTGCATTGATACGTTGAATCCAAAGCTTACGGAAGTCACGCTTCTTTTGCTTTCTATCTCTGTATGCATATTGCATAGCACGCATAACTGCTTCATTTGCAGTTCTATAAATTGTATGTTTTGAGCCAACATAGCCCTTGGCTAGTTTTAAGACAGCCTTACGTCTTCTTCTTGTTGTATATCCACCTTTAACTCTTGGCATGATAATTACCTCCTTAAAATTTTAAATAGTATTGCGATTAACGCATGTTAGAAATTAATGATTTAATTCTCTTCTCGTCTGAAGAATGTACTGATGTTGACTTTGATAATGCAACATTTTCCTTATGAGTCTTGTTAGTCTTTAAGTGTCCTGTATAAGCATGACCACGCATAAGCTTTCCAGAACCTGTTACTTTGATTCTCTTCTTTAAACCACTATGAGTCTTTTGTTTTGGCATTTTAATTACACTCCTTCTTATTTATCATTCTTAGGTCCTAAAACCGTGAATAATGATTTTCCATCTAGCTTAATTGAAGATTCCTGTTGTGAACAATCTGCTAAAGTTTCAACAAACTTCTTCATAACCTCTTCACCAATTTCCTGATGGGCAATCATACGTCCATAGAAACGAAGTGAAACCTTCACTTTATTTCCCTTTTCAAGAATCTTTCTTGCGTTTCTTGATTTAGTCATTAAGTCGTTTTGCTCAATAACTGGACTAAGTCTTATTTCTTGAACTGAAATTATTTTTTGACTCTTCTTCATTTCCTTAGCCTTCTTTTGTTGCTCGAAACGGAATTTAGAGTAATCCATAATTTTAGCTACTGCTGGGCTAGCCTCCGGTGACACAAGCACCAAATCCAAACCTCTATCAGAAGCTGCTTGTAAAGCTAAACGCTTAGGTAATACACCAAGCTTTTCTCCTGTGTTTGTAATAACTAGCATTTCTTTACATCTGATGTCATCATTAATAATAGCATCATTATTCTTTTTTGGCTTGTTAATACTAGCCACCTCCAAAATAATTTTAGCAAAATAAAAAGGGACATAAACGCCCCTATAAGTTACAATCGTTTAACTGTGACATTTTGCCTACCAACTTAATCAATCAGGCGAGAAACGGGCGTTTCTTCTTTCCACTTATTTAATTACCTTCTACATTATACACAATGTAGATATCTATGTCAACAACTTTTTTATTTTTTTCGTTATTTTTTGTTATGAATGCTAAATTTTAAATAAAATAGCCTATTAATCCTTAGTTCTTACTAGAAATATAAATCATTGATAAGAAAAATATTAAAAACAAACTGATATATATTGGCAAATTTGCCTCAAGGCTTTGACTTGATATTACTAATATAGGAAAATATTTTCTTATTTTTATGTTATCCTTTATAAAGCTTAATATCAAATATATAATTAAAGGTATTGAAACCACGACAAACGATCTAAATAGCTTTGTCATTACTAAAAGTAATAAGACATTAAAACAGCTATATAATATAATAAATAAAGCAATTTTAAGGAATGTTAGCTCAAGTACAAAGCTTGGATACCAAATTAAGGGTACAATACCAACAATTAGCATCTCTAAAATACAATAATAAACTGTTATCATTAGAGCTGTTAAAAGCTTAGCGAAATTAAGCTTAAGCTTAGAAACTCGAGGAATTAAAATATAATTCATTGTATTAACCTC
>URFB01000183.1 GCA_900547045.1 uncultured Mollicutes bacterium | reverse complement strand
CTCTTTTTAAATGAGTCTCTTGATGTTTTAAGACCAGCAAGTGTATTCTCAATTTGAGGAATAACAAAACGTGTTTTTACATTTTCTATAATAGGCTTTTTTTTCTTAGAATTATACATAATATATAATCTCCTTACATCTTTTTCCTAAATATTCTAAATAATGAACGCTTCTTAACTGAAGGCTCCTTAGGTGCCTCAAGGGCAATATTATTTTCCTTAGCATCTACATTTGTATCTACAAAATCAGACTTTGATTCTTCTTCCATTTCGTTTAAATCATTTTGAATATCATTTACTATATCATCAATACCACTATCAATTTCTACAACCTGATCAAATACAGCCTTTGAATAAATTTTATAGGTTTCCTCACCACAGGTTGCAATTACAATCAAGCAGATTTTTTTAATGGCAAAATCAATTGATTTATTTACAACAAATTTACGAGCCCAATAAACCGGGTTTACAACATTAATAACCGATTTAGCAGCATTGAAGGCTTCGATAAGCTTGTATTTTTTAGTAGCCTTAACAATTGAATTAGCTTCAATCTTTTCCTTAACCTCAGTCATACCAATAATTTGGGAAACCTTAAAGCGTCTAAAAATTCTTAGCCCCTTAGCATCTAAAATTTCATCTAATCGATTAGATATATACACAGTAAGCATTAATACCTCATCAATCGAAAGCTCATAAATCGGTCTTTTTGATTCTGGAAAATATTTTTTAGCAATATTCATTACAAGCTCAACTGATAAATCCTTACAATAGGCAATCGTAGAATTAGCCCCCTTAAGGCTTTTATCCTTAAACTGCTGTTGCGCCTCATAAATCATTTGCTTAATTTCCTCATCAGTTACATTGTTAGCCTTTGTTTGAACAATAAATGGCTTTTGTCTTGTGGTTGCAAGGACAATAATAATATATACTAGAGCCGCAATTGTAATACCTCCACCAAGTCCAATTAAAAAGCTAAAAAGGATGGAAAGGCTAAACTGAATTTCAAAGAAACTAATCATTTTATCTTCCTCCTTATAGCACATATTATACAATAAATTAACAATTTATTAAAGAATTAAATTGCATTTATCATAAAAGTATGTTTTAATGAAAAAAAAGGAGTTGTTAGCATGGAGGGCTATGTTATTGTTTTAGATGTTGATGGAACCTTACTTCCATCAAATAATGAAATAACTAGTGACTTAATCGATGAATTAAAGCATTACGAGGAAAACAATATAGTTGTCTTAGCTAGTGGTAGAGGCTACCATGATTTATCATTAATTCATCAAAAGCTTAATTTAAAGGGGCCAATCATTTCCTCTAATGGTGCTTCTCTTGATTTTTTCGATGGTACTCCTAGCGTTACAATGGCAATAAGAAATGAAATTATAAAGGATATTTTTAAGCATAATCGTAGCTTAATTAAATCAGCCTTTTTTTCATATAACCAAAAGCTCTTTATTTTTAACAGGCTTGAAAAGCTTAACTTTTTATACAAAATCAAGCCTGAATCTAAAATCATTGAAGGCCCCTTTGATGAAATAGCTCTTGATCATCCTAATTCACTTTATTTTATTTTAAATAATGATTTAAAGGAGCACTTCTTTAGCTTTTGTCAAAAGTATAGTGACGAAATTGAGGTAAATGAGTTTGGTCATGATAGGTCAGTATCAATTGTAACGATCAATTTAAAGCATACCGATAAGTCTTACGCAATTTTAGAGCTTTTAATGATTTTGAATAAGCATGAATCTGATACCATTATTTTTGGAGATAATTACGCCGATATAAATATGCTAAAGCTTAATGGTCTTACAGTGGCAATGTCTAATGCAATTCCTGAAGTCATTAAGACGGCTAAATATGTTACTGATGAAGATAATAATCATAATGGTGTTATAAAATTTCTTCAAAAAATTGAAAAAGGACTTTAAGGTCCTTTTTTTTAATCGATAATGCCAGCCATTTTAAGTAAATAAATAGCATTTCTTGTATTAGAAATTCCTTCTCTAATTGTATAATCAAAGGCGATTTTATCATCAACATAATGCTCAAGGAAATAATAATTAGAAACTCCTTCAATTTGGCAAAGCTCTGAATCATGGGTTGTAATAATTGCATAGCTTCCTGATTCAATCAGCTTTTTAGCAAAGGCAGTCGCTCCCGTAATACGGTCCTTAGTATTTGTACCCTTGAATATTTCATCTACAAGCACTATCATTGGTTCATTTGTTTTAATGTATGCACAAATATCCTTTACTCTTAAAATTTCTCCATAGAAGGTTGAAATATTATTATTTACATCATCTACTACCTTCATTGAAGTAAATATCTTACAAATTGGTGCCTTAAATTCCTTCGCACATACATTAGCTCCACTTAAAAATAAAACATAATTTACACCAATCGAACGCATAAAGGTTGTTTTACCACTCATATTTGATCCGGTAATTATATTAGTACCCTTAAAGATGAAGCTATTAGCAACACAACGCCTTTCTTCAATTAATGGGTGCTTAATTTGTTCAAATCTAAACTCAGATGAAATTTCTGGTCTTGAGCTATCCTTTACAATTTCAATTGTAGCTAGACTCATTAGCTCCTCAAAATGACCAATTGATACAATCGCATTTTTAAAATCATTTTCATACTTTCTTTGCCAAAGGATGAATAAATAAACTAATAATCCATCTAAAAGAACTGTTCCATTAAATATAACCTGGAAGATTATGTTATTTCTACTATTTAAAAAGCCTGATAAAAGCTTAAAGCTTTTAATTGATTTAGCGTTTA
>URFB01000182.1 GCA_900547045.1 uncultured Mollicutes bacterium | reverse complement strand
ATATTGAGCATATAAGAGAATTGTCAAAGGGAACTAAAAAAAGATTATTTAATGATGAGAATATAAATGATTTGGAAGTTATTAAAAAATGGACAAAGCTAGAGTCAGCGATTAAGCTTGAGGGGTCTAGTGTTTTAAAATATGAAAATATTGATTTAAAAAAATATAATATAAAAACAATATGCCTAAATGATTATGCAATATCCGTATCAAAATTTTAAAAAATGAGAAAAGCTATTTAAAATAATAGCTTTTTATTATATACTAAAATTATTAAAAAAAGGAGGAACGAATTATGAATGCTGTAATTTCAGTAATAGGAAAGGATTGTGTTGGTATATTAGCCTATGTAAGTGATGAATGTGCTAAGGCTAATGCGAACATTTTAGATGTGTCACAAAGCGTACTTAAGGATTATTTTGCGATGATAATGGTTGTAAATATTGATGCTTTAAAGGTCGAATTTACTAAATTTGTTGATACCATCGAGGAAAATGGTAAGAAGAAGGGGCTAGAAATCCATGTAATGCATGAGGATATCTTTAATGCAATGCATAAGATTTAGGTGATAGTATGCTAACAAATGATGAAATTTTAGAAACAATAAACATGATAAATAAGGAGAGCCTTGATATTAGAACAATAACAATGGGAATTTCCTTAATTGATTGTATGGATAGTGATATTGATAGGTCATGCCAAAAGGTTTATGATAAGGTTTATCGTAAGGCCTCAAAGCTTGTTGAGGTAGGAAATAAGCTTCAAAAAACATATGGAATACCTATTATAAATAAAAGAGTTTCAGTTACACCAATTGCGATGCTTGTTGGATGCTCAGGAGGAGATCCTATTAAGTATGCTAAAGTGCTTGATAAGGTAGGCAAGGATATAGGGATAGATTTTATTGGTGGCTATTCAGCTCTTGTACAAAAGGGCTTTAGCGCTGGTGATTTAGAGCTTATTAAATCAATACCTGAGGCTCTGGCTCAAACAGATATTGTTTGCTCAAGCGTTAATGTTGGCTCAACTAAGGCTGGTATAAATATGGATGCAGTTAAAATGATGGGACAGGCTGTATATGATGCAGCAAATCTTACAAAGGATAGGAATTGTATTGGTGCAGGAAAGCTTGTCGTTTTCTGCAATGCTGTTGAAGATAATCCCTTTATGGCAGGAGCATTCCATGGTGTTGGCGAGGCTGATTGTGTAATTAATGTTGGTGTATCCGGTCCTGGTGTTGTAAGAGCTGCCATTAAAAAAGCTCCCAAGACAGCTTCAATTTCAGAAATTGCCGATATTATTAAAAAGACAGCATTTAAGATTACAAGAATGGGACAATTAATTGGTAACGAGGCGTCTAAGCTTTTAAATGTTCCTTTTGGAATTGTCGATTTATCACTTGCACCTACACCAGCTGTAGGTGATAGTGTTGCCCACATTCTTGAGGAAATTGGTCTTGAATCATGTGGTGGCTATGGTACAACTGCCTGCCTTGCAATGCTTAATGACGCCGTTAAAAAGGGCGGCGTAATGGCATCTAGTAGAGTTGGAGGACTTTCTGGTGCCTTCATTCCGGTATCTGAGGATGCAGGTATGATTGCGGCTCAAAGAAGAGGCTCTTTAAAAATGGAAAAGCTTGAGGCTATGACAGCTGTATGCTCTGTTGGTCTTGATATGATTGTTATTCCTGGAGATACTGATCCTGCGATAATTTCAGGAATTATTGCTGATGAGGCAGCAATTGGTATGGTTAATACTAAAACAACAGCGGTTCGTGTTATTCCTGCCATTGGCTATAAGGATGATGAGGAAATCAACTTTGGTGGGCTTTTAGGCTATGGACCAATCATGAAAATTAATAAATATAGCTGTAAGGATTTCATTAATCGTGGTGGTCAAATTCCAGCACCACTACAAGCTCTTAAAAATTAAAATGAGGTAATAAGTGTGAATTTAAAGGTTTTATATGAGGATAATCACCTTATTGTTGTATATAAGGAGTCTGGAATATTAGCTCAGGCTGATATTTCAGGAGACCCAGATTTATTAACAATTACTAAGGATTATATTAAGGTAAAATATGAAAAGCCAGGAGCTGTTTATTTAGGGCTTGTGCATAGACTTGACCGTAATACAACTGGTCTTATGGTTTTTGCAAGAACCTCAAAGGCGGCCTCAAGACTTTCTGAACAAATCAAAAATCATAGCTTTTCCAAAAAATATCTTTGTGTATGTGAAGGGCATTTAGCAGGTAAGGCTCGTCTTGAAAATTATTTGTATTTTGATGAGAGGCAAAAGAAGAGTTTTGTGACAAATGAAAATAATGGTAAGAAGGCTATTTTAGATTATGAGGCCTTAGAATATACAAAGCTTAATGGTAAGGAATATACCCTAGTAAATATAAATCTTCAAACCGGACGTCATCATCAAATTAGATGTCAGCTTGCAAGCCTAGGTTATCCTCTTTATGGCGATGTTAAGTATGGAGCTCATGATAAGCTAGGAAATTATTACGCTCTTAAAAATTATGAGCTATCGTTTGTTCATCCTACAACTAAGGAAAATTTAACGTTCTTATATTATAAGCCTGAAAAAATATTCGCTAATTTTTCAGAAAATATTATTGAAAAATATAATTTAGCTTTTAAATAATCATTATAAATTGAAATAAATCTTTAAAGTAGATGTTCTTTACTCTATTTTAAAGATTTTTTTTATTTCTAGGCTATGTTAAACAAAATTACTAATAACTAGTCAATAAATACATAATTCATATCATATACTATTTCATTATTTTCTTAAA
>URFB01000181.1 GCA_900547045.1 uncultured Mollicutes bacterium | reverse complement strand
ATTATCAATAATAACTGATATTAAGCTTGTACAATTAGCAAATACATAATTTCCAACGTTATGAACCCAAGTCGGTACAAAGGCGTAAATTAGATCATCACATGATTCAAACATATAATCAGAATAAGTATCATTCTTTGACTTAATGCTTATTAGTGAATCACAATCCTGGAATGCTCCAACACCCGTGTAACGAAGCATTGGAATAACAATACTTGTAAGATTATCACAGTCCTTAAACATATGATTTGAAATATAGTCATTTTCAAGACTAATTTCTTCTACACCACTTGATTCAAAGGCTGATTCGCCAGTTCTTCCCTTGGTGTTCGCTGCACCAGCGGTTTGAGGAATTACAATCCTTCTTAATGCACTAGTTTTATAGAAAGACCAAGCACCAATTGTTTCTACCTTCTTAGGCATATAGAACCAATAAAGCTTTGTATTCATATAGAAGGCATAATCACCTATATATTTAACATCTGTTGGATTAACAGTATCTACTTGGTCTCCCATTGCAGACATAGTTACAATCTCGTTTTTCTTTGAAACAAAGTTAAGACCATAATCAGATAAATCAGTATCTTGAGCAAATGCCTCAAGGCTTTCACACATATAGAAGGCATAATCACCTATATAGCATAAATTTGAAGACTCTCTTACATCAAGCTCTTTAATTGAACTACATTCTGCAAAGGCATCCCATGGAATAACACTTGTATTAGTTAAGCTTACATATAATAAGGAGTTAGTTACATAGAAGGCTTGAGTATTTCCTTCGCGCTTAGTATTAGATGTATTACTATAGGCTTTATTTCTTTGATTTACGATTTTAAAGTTAACATCTAAATATGAGCTATATACATCGTTATAGTAGCCTTGCATCTTACTATCAGCTAAATCAAATAAAGCATTTTCGAAAGCATCATCATAAGCTTCTTGTCTAATTGTCGTCTTTATAGTATCTGAAACATCACTTTCCGTAATTTCTGTAAAGAAAGTCTTATTATAATTATAAATATAAGCAGCAAGATAATTATTATATAGCTCTTCTATTGTAGCGTTATAGCTTTCAGCAAAGTATTGCTTAATTTCTGCAACCTTTGAAGAAGTATTTTCGGCTAAATAATGAGTCATAAAATAGCGTTTTGAATAATCATCATATCCTGGAGCTTTAGTACCAAATAACCAACCTAAGCCTGTATAAACAGTTAAATCATTATCATAAAGTCCAATTGCTCTTTGACCAACAAATGGAATTGTTAAATCCTTAAGGGCCATACATCCCTCAAAAATAGCACCAATATATTCACTCTTGTCAGTTGAAAGTCCAATTTCAGTAACACTTGTAGGAATTACTAAGGTTTGAAGGGCAAAGCAATTCATAAAGGCTCTTTCACCAATAGATTTAACGTTATTAGAAATTTCAATATTAGTAATACTATGACAATTTCCGAAAATATATGACGCGAAATGTTTTGAACATTTTTTGGTAAAATAATTTCCTAAAGAGTTGTCCAGCCATAGAATGCATAATCTTGGATTGTTTCAATAGTATCAGAGACAACAGTTCCCCCATCATCAGTTGCAAATAGCTGAATATTTGTTAGCATTGTTGCATTCATAAAGGCACCATATCCTATGATTGTTTCGTCACGGATAATAACCTTCTTTAATGATTCTGGAATGTAATAATCACGATAATTTTCGCCCTGTTGATTAGTCTCTAGACTATAATATTGACGAGTTTTAATAAGCTTCAATTCATTTCCATTAGCATCATACTGAGTCGCTTCAACCTCTTCAAGCTTTGATGCCTCGGCATCGTTATTAGCAGATAGGTATGGATTTAAACCGAAGATATAGCCAAACACAGATGATGAATCTCCTTGCTTAGCACGCATCTGACCAACAAATGGTAATGATAATTCTTCTAGTCTTACACATCCCTCAAATACACCAATACTTATATATTCAACTGAATTTGGTATATACATTGATTTTAAGTTGTAGCAATAATGGAATGCAAATGGATCAATATCTTTTAAGGTTCCACGTTCCTCAGAAGGAAGATTAATTTCAGTTAAATTATGCATATTATAAAAGGCGCCATAATTTATACGCGTTTCTTTTACAATATTAACCTTACGAAGACTGTAAGGAATAAAGAAATTAAAGCGGAATTCAGAAGCAGCAGCAGATTTTTGAAGTGTAGTTTCCTGATTATTAGCCTTAGCAAATTCACTTTCTACATCGAAAATCGTTGTATTATTGTAATCCATACTATACGCAATTGAAGCACCATGCTTTGCAGCAATCTCTTCTCCTGCAGTTTTAGCTATATAATTTAATGATTCCATATAGCCAGTTAAGAAATCAAGCTTAAAGACTGATGTTGACTTAAATAATCCAGCATTATCATTTGAATCCTCACCAAAAATCCAACCAAATAGGGTATTCTTGGTACCAGACTGAAGTTTAGTGGCCGCACCAACAAATGGTAATGTGATTTCTTCAAGTATATTACATCCAGCTAAAATACCTTCTCCTAATCCAACTAAAGAATTAGGTAATTCAATCCTTGAAATATTTAGGAAAGCAAAGGCAAATTCACCAATTTTCTTATTTAATGAGTTATCAGATGTGTCCTCAAAGATAACATTTTGAACTTGGTTAATTAGAGCAAACGCAAACTTACCAATAGTATCAATATCACGAGGAATATAAATATAGTTTTCTGTAATACCATTTAGAGCTTGATTTGCCTCTTTATGATTCTTATTAAAGTTAAATGGATTTTTATTAGAGCCAACACCGTAGAA
>URFB01000180.1 GCA_900547045.1 uncultured Mollicutes bacterium | reverse complement strand
TGATAAAAATAAAAGGATATTTTAAGGATAAGGAAAATATTCTAGCAATTGCTTTAATTCTTTATTATTTTTTAATTATGAAGGGAGGATCTTGGCTTACATCCTTTTTAATAAATAAGCTTTTTTCCTATGAAACACTCGAAAAATATAATTTAGCCTTTAATATTGGCATAAATGTAATTATATATGTCATGTTAGGAGCCCTTATTATTCCTATGTCCTTAAAATATATTAAAAAAAGCTATGAAATATCAAGCTATAATACCCAAATAACAGCTAAAAGAATTTCATATGGGCTTCTAATAATGTATTTAGTTAGCTTTTTATCATCTTTAGTATCAGCGGCTCTTTCAGATGCAACATCTGCTAATCAGGATAGTATTAACGCTATGATTTCATCAAGCCTAGGCTTTTTATCCCTATTTATTATAATTGGCTTTATTGGTCCAATTGTTGAAGAATTAATTTTTAGAAGAGCCCTTTTCCAGGTCTTTAAAAATAATACTCTATCAATTGTTATTTCTTCTCTTTCCTTTGGTCTTTTACATATGACAAATCAAGGCGGTAGTGCCAAGGATTTTATTGCCGTACTAATTCCATATGTTACAGCTGGTCTTGTATTTAGCTCTCTTTATGTAAAAAGCAATAGAAACATTCTTGTCCCTATTGCTTGTCATATTACTAATAACACTTTATCATTATTAATTTTAGCTTTTAGCTCTGGCTTAATTCACTAATGATAGCTTTAAAATTGTAAAATTTAGCATAATCAAGAGGTGTATATCCATATACATCTCTTTTATTTTTTCTAATTATCGTTTTTAATGATTTTACATCATTAAGTCTGTTTAAAATAACCCCTACATGAAGAGCATATTTTTTCAAGTAATCGAGATAATCAAAATCGTAAGCCCTTTGCTCAATATAGCTTGATACCTTACTTGAAGTTATATCTAATACTTGCTCATCATATTTATTTTTTATATCAAGAAGGCAGTGATTAAAAAGGAGGAGCTTTATAATTTCTAGATTCTCTCTACTGCTTGCTAAAAATAGAGGCGTTTCTCCATTATTATTTTGTTTATTTACCAGAAAGTGAAATTGACATAGATATTTAGCAGCTTCTAAATTTCCTAAAAACGCAGCTCTATGAAGGAGAGTTTCACCATGGTCATTTTCGATTTCTAAGGGATTGGAGCTCTTTAAAAAGGATAGGCATAGCTCTTCTTTCAAATATAGGGCATAAAATTCAATTCCCTCGTTTAATTTATTTTTTAAATTAGTGCTGGCTCTAGCCTCTAATAAAATTCTTACCATTAGCTCTCGTCCAAGCCTCATGGCTAGCATTATGGGGCTTTCTAAATCCTTATTTTGAAGATTAAGATTGGCTCCACTTTTAATAATAAGCTTAAACATTGCTAATCTATTGTATAAAATAGAAAAATGAAGAGGTGTATTACCAGCTTCATTTACTCTATTTATATCAATTGAATTTAAAACTAAATAGTTAGCAATATCACTATCATTATTAAAAATAGCTAAATGAAGAAGACTATTTTTATTTTCATCGCAAGCATTTATATTTGAAAACTTTAAGTTCTCCTTTAGGCCCGTAAGATCATGATTTTTAACTATTTTAATTAAATCCATATTATCTAAGCTTGTCCTTTAAAAGCTTTCCAACCTTAAAGGCTGGCGTTTTTTGACAAGGAATATCAATTCTTTCCCCTGTACGTGGATTTACTCCGGATCTAGAAACACGATTTCTTGTTTCAAAAGTCCCAAATCCTGAAAGAACCACCTTTTCACCCTTTGCTAAATTATCTGCAATTAAATCTAAGAAGCAATCAATTACATCCTCAGCTTCTTTTCTTGTAACATCAAGGCGATTTGTAACTTCATAAACTAATTCTGATTTATTCATTATTTTGTCTCCTTTGTTTCAATTTCTGTTCCATCGGCAAAAACCAATTTCTCTGGTCTAGATGAAGATACATATGTATATTGACCCTTTTGCTCTAGATTAATTGGTTGATTTCCAGAATAAGCAGTAAAGCTTGGAATTACGTAGGCAACTTCTGGTGATGAAACGGCCTTCTTAGCATCAATTTGTAAAATATAAGTATTATCACTTGCAATATAATATTTATAGCTAACAATATATGTTCCTGAAACATCAGCAATTGTTTTATTTCCACTAATCTTTGGATTTTTTTCAAAGTATGTAAACCAGAATTTCTTAACCGCGAAGCAATCACTTGAGGTGCTTAGAGGATTATTGTTTTCATCGGTTGTTTTACGATAATAAAAGAAAACATCATCTATCTCAATTCGGTTATATTCTTCCTTATCGAATTTTCTTACAATTTCCTTGCAGGCCATACTTTCAGAAAAACTAAAGGCAAATTTAGAATTAGCCCAATAAAATAAAAAGGCAAAGCCTATTAAAAATACTAAAAAAATCATTGTTTTAAGATGCCTTTTTAGCATTATAATTAAAAAGATAATCGCAACAACAATACCAACTGCTAGTAAAATCCATTTCCAGTCAGTAGCTATATCAAAATCTGTAAAAATATTTAGCAGCATAATATACCATCCTTTCTTCTTTAGATAAATTATACAACATTTAGAATATTAGTAAAGACGAAAAAAATCATTTTTTGTAAAATCATTCGCTAATTAAAATGTCATTTCCTTTAATTTTTATAAACTCATTAGAAAAGCGATAGCTAAAATTATTAATTGCTAAATTTTTAGCACCCTTCGCTAATAAGGCATTAAGCGGTCCTTCAATAATTCCATATCCCTCTGCAGGTCTTAAATCATGGGTATTTTGTTCCCAATTAGATTTTTGATGAATATAAAGGCTTATATTATTTAAGCT
>URFB01000179.1 GCA_900547045.1 uncultured Mollicutes bacterium | reverse complement strand
CCGAACGTTTAAAGAAGGAATCAATACAAGAGGCAAAGGAAACAGTAAGCGATATGAAGCGCGATGCTGAGGCTGATATTAAAGAACGTAAGGATGTAGTTGTTGAGCTTGAAAACAAATTAAATGTTCGTGAGGATACACTAGATCGTCGTTCTTCAAACCTAGATCGTCGTGAGGAAATCTTAAATGACAAAGAAAATCGATTAGATTCTAAAAAAACTGAACTAGAACAATTAAATAATAAAGTGGAAGAAGTTTTAAAACAACAGGAAACTAAGCTTGAGGAAATTTCTAATTTGACTCGTGAGCAAGCAAAGGAGCTTATTATGAATAAGGTCCGCGACGATGTTAGTACAGAGATTGCAAGCTATATTAAGGAAGAGGAAGAAAAGGCAAGACTTGAGGTTAAGAATAAGGCTAAGGATATTTTATCAGTTGCGATTCAAAAATATGCTGGTGAAACAGTTAGTGAAACAACAGTTGCGACCGTTGCTCTACCTTCAGATGAAATGAAGGGACGTATTATTGGACGTGAGGGAAGAAATATTCGTACCATTGAAACAATGACCGGAGCGGATTTAATTATTGATGATACTCCAGATGCAGTCGTTATTTCAAGCTTTGACCCAATTAGAAGAGAAATAGCTAGAAAGTCACTTGAAATTCTAGTTAGTGACGGTAGAATCCATCCTGCTCGTATTGAGGAGGTTGTGGAAAGATGCCGTGCTGAAATGGAAATGAACATCCGTGAAAAGGGTGAAGAGGCAGTCTTTAAGGCTGGTGTTGGTAAGGTACATCCTGACCTAGTTAAGCTATTAGGACGTCTTTATTACCGTACAAGCTACGGTCAAAATGTATTACAGCATTCTCTAGAAACAAGCTTTATTGCTGGAAAGCTTGCAGCTGAGCTTGGTGAAAACGAGGTTCTTGCAAGGCGTGCTGGTTTACTTCATGATATTGGTAAGGCCGTTGACCACGAGGTTGAGGGTAGCCATGTTGAAATTGGTGTAGAAATTGCCAATAAGTATCATGAATCTCCTCAGGTTATTGATGCAATTGCCTCACACCATGAGGATGTTGCACCTAAGAGTGTTATTGCCGTTTTAGTAGCTGCAGCTGATGCTCTTTCAAGTGCTAGACCTGGTGCTCGTTCTGATTCATTAGAAAATTATACAAAGCGTCTTGAGGATCTTGAAAGTATTTCTAATAGTGTTAAGGGTGTTCAATCATCATACGCTATTCAAGCCGGACGTGAAATTCGTGTAATTGTTAATCCTGACGAAATTGATGACCTTCAATCATTCAAGGTTGCTCATGAAATTAAGGAGCAAATTGAATCTAAGCTTCAATACCCAGGTACAATTAAGGTAACAGTTATTCGTGAAACAAGAGCTGTTGATGTAGCTAAATAAGATTAATACACACTTCGGTGTGTATTTTTTTTATGCTTTGTGATATGATTAAGATATGGTGATACAATGAATATTTTATTTATAGGTGATATTTTTGGTGAGGAAGGCTTGAGCTTTCTTGAGAAGAATATCAAAAAAATAAAAGAAGAAAATAAGATTAATTTAATAATCGCGAACGCAGAAAATACATCCTATGGTAAGGGCCTTCATTTTACACATTATAAGCGCTTAATGCAAATGGGGATTAATATGCTTACAATGGGAAATCATACATTTTCTAATGTCGATATTAGAAACTTTATTGATAAGTCTAATATTGTTCGTCCGGCTAATATTCCAACAACAATGGGCTATGGATACCGTATTTTAAAATACAATGATAAATCAATTTGTGTTGTTAATATAATGGGAAGAACTTTTCAAAATTCTTCATTAGATTGTCCCTTTAAAACAATGGACCGTATTTTAAGTAAGGTTGAGGCGGATTATTTTATTGTCGATTTTCATGGTGAGGCGACATCTGAAAAAATTGCCTTTGGCTTCGATTTTGATGGTAAGGTCGATGCCGTTTTAGGTACTCATACTCATGTGCCGACTGCAGATGAAAGAGTTCTTCCTAAGGGAACCCTATACATTTCTGATGTAGGAATGACCGGCCCTCGTGATGGCGTTATTGGTAATGAAAGAGAAAAGATCATTTCTCGCTTTAGAACCGGTATATATGAGCCTGCTGGAGTTGAAAAGGGACGTATGCAAATTAACGCTGTTGTTCTTGAGCTTGGTGATAAAAAATCAATTCGAAGAATTCATATTGAAAATTAGTCTAAAAGCCTAAATTCCTCATATAATCTAGTGAATGGGGGATTTATATAATGAATATAATAAAGGTTTCTTCAAAATCACATCCAGCATCGGTTGCCGGAGCATTAGCCAATTTATTTAAAACCCGTGATGAGGTTGAAATTCAAGCTATTGGGGCAGGTGCCTTAAATCAGGCAATAAAGGCGGTTGCTATCGCAAGAGGCTACGTTGCACCTACGGGACATGATTTAAGCCTTGTTCCTGGCTTTGTTGATATTATGATTGACAATTGTGAGAAGACCGCAATTAAGCTTTTTGTAAGAAGTAAGTAGCTATGTATCCATCTTGGATACATTTTTTTATTTTTTTATTGACAAGCGCGATAAAAATGCTTATACTATAGATGGTTAGTTAAATCTAACTTAATTTTAAGAGATATAGTTAGTTAAATCTAACTAGGAGGTAAAATGAGTAAAAAGTTTGAGCATACCCTAGCATTTCACTGTGGACCAGCTATATTAGGTCTTAAGGCTTCTAATTTAATTAATCTAGCGCTTAACGATTACCCAAACATTTTAGATGAAATTCAACACCTTAATGAACTATTCAACCCTTATTATTATTTCATGATTTTATCTAAGAAAAATGGCAAAGTTCTAATTTTAGTATTTCAGCTAGATACACTTAAAAAGGCAGTATTAAATAATGATAGCTTT
>URFB01000178.1 GCA_900547045.1 uncultured Mollicutes bacterium | reverse complement strand
TACGAGGTGATGTATGCAAATGAAGATTGATTCATGGTATCGTAAAATAATGGATATGATGAGTAGAATATCTCACCTATATGGTCTTGAGGAACATTTTTTTGAATCATTTGATAATGGCTTTAGCTATTTATATGAGAAGGAAGATATAAAATATTTTGTATCATATTGTGGTTTCTATGCAAATGAACAGCTTAATATGCTTCTTAAGGCATTTTCTAAAGGCTTAAATCTTAGTCTTGAGGTAAATAATAATAAAATTAGCTTTAATGATATTTATCTAGGTGAATTTTTACCAAATTCATTTACAATATCAATTAAGGCTTTAATTGAAATTATTAAAGGTCAAGGTCGAGATTTAACAAATAAGGAATTTGCTCATTTGTATTTAATTGCAGATAGCGATGAAAATGCAAAATTAGCTCTAAGAGCAATCAATATTTGTCGTCTTGGAGGCTTGATTTCTTATTTTGATTACTCCAAATCATTGGAGGATTCTGTTTTAAAGGCAGAAAGCTTAAATAGTCTATTTATTGCCCGTGTAAATGGTGAGAATTTAACCATTTTAAATACACAAACAGGCAATGAAGAGGAAATAAATATTAATGAAATATATCCTTACATTATTTCCTATGTCAAAGGAAAATCTAAATGTAGCAGCTGTAAGGATAAGGAGGAATAATTATATGAAACGTGTTATGCTAAAGGATATTAATCTTGGTGAGGTAAATCATGTTGCTGGTTTTGTTGAAACCATTCGTAATAAAAAGGCAATGTGCTTTATTGTCTTAAGAGATATCTCTGGTAAGCTTCAGCTTACAATCGAAAAGGAAAAGCACCCTGAGCTTTGTGATACTCTAGATAAGATTACAGTTGATTCTGTAATTGAGGCTACTGGTCCTATTTTAAAGAGTGAATATGTTAAGCTAAATGGAATGGAAATGTATCCGGATACAATTACAATTGATAGTATTGCAGCCCCATCTCCAATTGTCGCACCTAAGGGCGAGGAAACCAATATTGACCTTCGTCTTGATTATCGTTGGATTGATCTTCGTACTGATAAGAATACCCTAATGTTTAAGGTCCAATCTTACTTTACATCTAAGTGCCGTGAGTTCTTAATTAACAACGACTTTATTGAAATCCATTCTCCAAAGCTTCAAGGAGCTGAATCAGAATCAGGTGCTGGTGTATTTAAGGTAGATTACTTTGATCGTAACGCATATCTTGCTCAATCACCTCAATTCTATAAGCAAATGGCAATGGCTGCCGGATTTGAAAGAATTTTTGAATCAGGCCCCGTTTTCCGTGCTGAGAAGTTTGCATCAAGAAAGCACGCAACTGAATTTACTGGTTTTGATCTTGAATTTTCATACATTGACTCTTATGAGGATGTAATGGAAATGGAAGAAAATATGCTTGAATATGCCTTAAGAGCCTGCCATGACAAGTATAATGAAGAGGTTAAGAAGGTATTTGGTATTGAAATTGTTGTACCTACATTACCATTCCCTCGTATTGATCTTCATGATTTATATGATGAACTTGAAAAGCGCTATGGATATTCCGTTCCTGAATCAGAGAAGGGTGACCTTACAACTGAAGGAGAAAGAATGTGTGCTAAGCTCTCTTTAGAAAAATATGGTCATGAATTCCTATTTGTAACAGGCTACAGCGCTGAATGTAGAGCCTTCTATCATATGCGTGATGAGCATGGCGTTCCATGTGGCTATGATCTAATTTGGAAGGGCTGTGAAATTACAACCGGAGCTCAAAGAGAGCACAGATATGATATTCTTTGTAAGCAAGCTAAGGAAAAGGGTCTAGATAATGACGTTAAATTCTATCTTGATTTCTTTAAATATGGATGCCCACCTCATGGTGGATTCGGTATTGGTCTTGATCGTATTACAATGATTTTATTTAATCTTGGTATCAAGGATGCAATGTTTATCTTCCGTGGACCAGATCGTCTAAATCCATAATCGAGGTTTTTATGCGTAACAATATTTCTTGGGATGAATACTTTATGGGGGTCGCCTTGCTATCAAGCCAAAGAAGCAAGGATCCTCATACAAAGGTTGGAGCATGTATTGTTAATGAGGATAAAAGAATTGTAGGTATTGGCTATAATGGTATGCCCTTTGGCTGTGATGATAAGCTCTATCCTTGGGGTAACAGCAAAGAGGCTGATTCCTTAGATACGAAGTATCCTTATGTCGTTCATGCTGAACCAAATGCGATTTTAAATTCAACATCAAATCTTAAGGGGTCAACTCTATACGTAACCCTATTTCCATGCAATGAATGCGCTAAGCTTGTAATTCAAAGTGGAATTAAGCACATAATATATATGGATGATAAATATCATGATACAGCATCAAGTGTAGCGTCAAGGCGTATGTTTGATAGTGCTAATGTAAGCTATAAAAAAATGGAGCCAATTAAGGTTTTTGTTAAATGCGAATAATTTCTAAAAAGCTATGGATTACAGCCCTTTTATTATTAGTACCCTATACCTTTATTTATGTAATTTGTTTTCACAGGACTGAGCAGGAGGCTTTAATGCCTGGGGGTCTTTCTAATGTGAATTCCTTAATTGAAATTGATACTGATTATAAGGAGGAAGGAACATTTAATAGTATTTATGTTCTTACCTATCCTAATACAAGTATCTTGCAAAATTGGCTACTTGGCCTTTCAAATGATTCAGATACAAGCGATTATTCAGGCTATAGTCATTTATCAAGCAAGGAAGAATCACTTATGGGAAGCATTTCTCATGATTCATCGATTATGTATTCGCTTATTTATTCATATGCTGAGGCATCTAAAATTGATGAGTCAATTAAGCTTTCCTATCGCTTTTCAGGTGTTAAGGTATATTACCGCTCTATAAATTCTCCTTTTAGAGTCGGCGGTTTTATATATTAGATATATTGTTTTGAATTTTATTAAGTTAGC
>URFB01000177.1 GCA_900547045.1 uncultured Mollicutes bacterium | reverse complement strand
GTATAATTATGAAAAAGGAGTTATTTTATATGCGTTATTGTGTACATTGTGGAGAAAAAATAGCAGATGATGCTAAATTTTGTCCAGCTTGTGGGAAAAAGGTAGAATATGATGAGACTGTAGCTAATCAAGCAAATACTAATCCAAATCCTGAGCAAAATATTAATAATAACTATAATAATGGTTTTGTAAATGGCTTTAATAATAGTAATAATAGCCAGACTTCATCTGATTTAGATGCTCTAGCATTAATTACAAAGGTCTTATTGATTTTATGCTGTATTGGATCAGGTTGGATGTTAATTCCTCTATGCTGGACTATTCCAATGACCGTTCACTATTGGAGGGCTGTATCTAATGGCCAAAAGGTTGGAGTCGGCTTTAAGGTTTGTACTTTAATTTTTATAAACATAATTCCAGGAATTTTAATGCTTTGCAATACTAAGTATTAATTGTGAGAGCGTATTGCTCTCTTTTTTATTTTTTAGTAGAAAAATAGAAGTAAAATATGTTATCATATAATGTAGCAGTAATAGGCTATAAATCTTTAAAGGAGAATATATAAATTTAATTTATATTGATTTGATTATGGAAAAAAGTAAAGTTATGCAAATTATAAGTGACGAAACATTAACCTACTCTCAACAGCTACTTGCTCTTGCACGATTAGCTGAATCAGAGGATACAACATTAAAGCGCAATCCTTTATGGGATAAAGCGATTAAGGAAGGAAAGGTGTGTGATCTAAATGAAGGCTACGCCCCCTATAGACCACGCTATATTTTGCCAAATTATGATTTATTAATGCAAAAGGGTTGTAAATTTTTAGAGCTTACTCCTCCTAAAACATTACTTGAAGCATGTAATAATTTATTAATATTTTATAAGCATCTTCCTTCTATTACATCCTATCCTGTATATTTAGGAAATTTTACTGAGCTTTTTAGACCATGGGATGAGGAAGCTTCTAATCCTCAAACTAAGGAAATCCTAAGACTCTTTTTAAAACATATTGATAAAACCCTATGTGATTCCTTTGTTCATGCAAATATTGGACCTGCTGATTCTAAAATTACAAGATTAATATTAGAGCTTACTAAGGAAATGCAGCTAGCGGTCCCTAATATTACCCTTTTATATGATGAGGATAAAACACCTCACGATTTAGCAATTGAGGCTATTGATACGATGCTTTATACATCAAAACCTTCATTTGCTAATCATAAGATGTATAGCAGTGAGCATAAGAATGTACCTTATGGTATTGCATCATGCTATAATGCTTTAAATATTGGTGGTGGGGGGTATACCCCTCCAAGAGTAAGGTTATATGAAATTAGCACTGAGGCTAAGGACATTGCTGATTTTATGAACAATATTTTACCTAAATATGTTAATTTAATCTTAGAAAATATTGATCAAAGAATTAAATTTATAGTTGAGGAATCAAGCTTCTTTAAATCAAACTTTTTAGTTAAGGAAGGCTTTGTTGAAAGAGAAAAATTTACGGGAATGGTTGGTGTAGTTGGTGTTGCAGAATGTACCAACAAGCTTTTAGGAATTAAGGATAAGGCCTTAGGCTTTGGTCATAATCCTGAGGCTGAGGACCTAGCAGCTAAAATTTTAGCTAAAATAGAGAAAATGGTTAATAATCATAAGGGCCTTTATTGCCAGGAATGTGATAATAAATATCAAATGCATGCCCAGGTTGGTATTGATACTGACGGTACAGATGATGCTCCAGGATGTCGTATACCAGTAGGCTATGAGCCTGAGCTTTATAAGCATTTAATGATTGAATCTAAGCTTCATAAATATTTCCCATGTGGTGTAGGTGATATTTTTAAATTTGACCAAAGCTGGTTAAATTCAAAGGAAGCTATTTTAGATATTATTAAAGGTGCCTTTAATTCAGGACTTCGTTATTTTACAGCCTATAATCAGGATAATGATGTTGTTAGAGTTACCGGATATCTTGTAAAAAGAAGTGAAATTGATAAGCTAAATAATAATGAGCAATCAATTAACAATTGTACAATTTTTGGTAAGGGTGCTAAGGAAAGAGGTCACGCTCTAGAGCGTAGAGTTTATGGAAAAGGCACCAATTAATCGCATTATTAATTTTTCTAATGTTGATGGACCAGGAAATCGTATGGCAATCTTTTTTCAAAGCTGTCCCTTTAGATGCTTATATTGTCATAATCCTGAAACAATAAATATCTGCCAAAATTGTGGATTCTGCGTTACAAAATGCCCGACTGGCGCTTTATCAATTGTTGATAAAAAGGTTTTGTGGGATGCTAGCAAGTGTGTTGGTTGTGATACCTGTATTCACGTCTGTCCTCATTTAGCAAGCCCTAAGATTATAATGATGAGCGTTGATGATCTAATAAAGCATATTAAGGAGCTTAAGCCCTTTATAAGAGGAATAACTGTATCGGGTGGTGAATGTACCAATTTTGCACCATTCGTAGAAAAACTATTTATTGAGGCTAAAAAATTAGGCCTTACATGCCTTATTGATTCTAATGGCTGTCATGATTTATTTAAATATGAATCACTTATTGATATATCAGATGGTGTAATGCTTGATGTTAAGGCCTATGATAATGAATTTCACCGAATGCTTACTGGATCAAGCAATGATATTGTTCTTAAGAATCTCAATTATTTATTAGAAAAGGGAAAGCTTGAGGAGGTAAGAACCGTTATTTTACCTAATTATGATGAGCAAAATATTAATACAGTTACAAGTGTTTCTAAAATAATTGGCTCAAGAGTAAGATATAAGCTGTTAAAATATCGCTATTTTGGTGTAAGAGAAGAAGGACTTTCTTATTTTGGTAAGGGTATCGTTGATGATGATACCTTAAATAGAATGAAATCAATTGCAGAAGAAAATGGCTGCTGTACCGCGCAAATTATTTAAAAAGGCATTGCTTAGGCAATGCTTTTTTGCAATGTTGACATCAATAGCTAAAAGTTATAAAATTAAA
>URFB01000176.1 GCA_900547045.1 uncultured Mollicutes bacterium | reverse complement strand
GATCATATGAACTATTAAATTGATTAAATTTAAGCTCATACTCATTAGCTCCAACAACAGCCTTATAGCTTGGCTTTAGATAATATTCATAGGAAATATGAGCATCCGTTTTAGATAAATTAGTATTTTCTACACGCGCCTCATCATAAATATAATCCTTAGCAAAATAAATATTATATTTTGACGCAGTTGAGACAGAAACGTTCATGGCATTTCCATTCTTATTATAATATATAACACCACTATTAGATTCTACTCTAAATTTATTAGTAGCATCTAAATCAATAGCCTCAAGAATATAATAATCCTTATCCTGTGGCATAGTCATCTTATTGCTCGACTTCTTTTGATAATTATCTGCTGAGAATGTTACATAATATTCTTCATCTTGGGCTTGTGAGCTAGTGCCTGTAAAAAAGCCAAGCAAGCAAACGGAAATAACAAGCAAGCAAGCTGATATCAATCTTTTAATCTTCATCTTTAGAATCCTCCTTTATCGTTTTAATTTTTTTCAAGCGCTCCATATACTTTTCAGTATTAATCTTAGGAAGCTTTAGCTTTAAAAGCTTGTCCGCAAAGAAATACAAGAAGGCTGGAAGCACGCACATTACGCATAAAATAGAAATAATTGTTCCTCTTCCTAAGGCTAAGCCTAGGGTCGAAATAAGCGGATCAGATACAAGGAAATAAATCAAGTATCCTGCAGCGATCATAATCGTTCCTGAGGTAACAATAGTTGGGAATGATTGATTTAGGGTATCAATAACCGCATTCTTCTTATCACTGCCTGAGCTTCTAAGCTCCGTGTAGCGGTTTGTAATTACAATGGCATAATCGATTGTCGCACCCATTTGAATTGAAGATACAATCAAATATACGAAGAAGAAAATATTTATTTTTTCAATTGAAGGTACGGCAAAGTTAATAAAAATTGCACCTTGAATTGTAGCTACCTGAAGTAAAGGTAGTCCCCATGAGTTTGAGGTAAACATTAAAATCAAATATACAAAGACAATTGTAAGAATGGAAATTAAAAGATTATCGGTTGAGAATGACGAATTAAGGTCATATGATGACATTGAATCACCTGCAAATATTAAGCCTGGATGATATGGCTTAAGGCTATTGCTCATACGTTCAATTAAATCAAATGTTTCCTTGTCCTCAATTTCTGATTTAATATTGAAAACAACACGTGTATAATTAGTACCTATTAGCTGATCCTCGGCATCACTTATTTGTTCCTTAATATCATCATAATTATCAAGTAGGTCCTGATTATTATTTAAATAGGCTCTGATAAAGTCATCATGCGAAAAGGCACAATCTGCCATATCAAGAATAGTTGTAGTATAAATATCAGGGTTAGCCTCAAAGACTAGAACCTCTTCAAAATCATTATCCTCACTTGAAAGATAAGCATATGCAAGATAGATATCCTTGGCAGTTGCTTGATCAACTCCTAAAAATAAGGCAAAATCCTTATAATTCATCTTATCAACTAAGGAATAGGTAATATTATTAGAGGTAATTTCTACATTAGAAATACATGTAATTTCACTAACAAGGCTTTCATTCTTTAGATATTCAACAACCTCTTTTTCTTCTGAATAATCATCAGTTGGAACTAAAATTACAAATTGATTTTTAGAACCAAATATTTCCTTAATCTGACTAGATGCAATCATGGATTCGGTAGGCTTAGATGTGGAAATAGCACTTTGAGCGTAGCTGTATGAAAGATTCATTGAAAAGTAAGCTCCAAAGCCAACTAATACAAGAAATACAAAAGGAATAACATGCTTAAGCTTTAAAACACTCTTTGAGAAAAAGGTAATTTTAGGAACAAAATCACGATGTGATGTTTTATCAATCGCCTTAGTAAATAATAGGATAATGCTTGGCATTAAAAGGAAGACAATAAGCATTGAGCAAACAATACTCTTAGCAAGAACAAGTCCCATATCCTGACCAAGCTTTAGAGTCATACAGCATAAAGCAAGTAAGCCTGAAATAGTAGTTAATGATGAACCAAATATTTCCGGAATAGCCTTAGATAGAGCCTCAGTTAAAGCCTCCTTTGGTGCAAGACCCTTAGCCTTCTCCTCGGCAAAGCGGTGTGAAAGAATAATGGCGTAGTCAATTGCAAGCGCAAGCTGTAAAATTACACATACCGAATTAGAAATAAATGATATCGTACCAAAGAAGAAATTAGTACCCATATTTAGTAACGCTGCGGCACCAAATACAAGTAAAAAGACGATAACCTCCGCAAAGCTTTTAGATGTAAAGGCTAGGACAATGATAATTACAATAATTACTAAAACCAAAATATGATTGATATCTCTTGCAAGGTCATCAGCGTAGGTATCTACAAGCGAGCTTTTAACTAAAGCATCATAGGGCTTGAGCATTTTTAAAACCTGGTTATAGGCATCAACACATATTTGATCATCTTCTGTACCATCATAGGTGATTGTAAATAGCGCCGATGATGATGCATAATAATCCTTAGTGTTTTCAAATGGTAGGGATTTAACACCCGGAAGCTCTTCTATGCTTTCCTTGAGTGAGGCCGCATCCTCATAGCTAATATTACGAATTAGTAAAGTAGATGTTCCATATGTTACAAATTCCTCATCCATGATATCTAGCGCTTTTTTAGTATCAGTACTTGCAGGTAAATATGATGTAATTGAGTATTCAATATTTACCTTGTCAATTGAAAGCGCACATAAAATTAGGATAGGAATAAAAATGATTAATATGGCTTTAGAATGATCTACGATAAACTTACATATTTTTTTCATTTTCTTACCTCCTAAATTGTCGAATTTTGAAACCTATGCTATAATATACCCAAATAAAAAAGGAATCAATTACATTTTTTTATAAATGTAAAATAAACAACAGAAAAGGAAATTTGTAAATGAAAAACGATATTAGAACCATAAAAACCAAAGCTGCCATTAAACAAGCATTCTCAAGCCTTATGAAAAAAAATCCATTT
>URFB01000175.1 GCA_900547045.1 uncultured Mollicutes bacterium | reverse complement strand
TAGTAGCACTAGTACCATCAAAAAAATATCCATTTAATTTATCAGGTTTTGCTGGTGTACTAGGCTTATCTGGATTTGTTGGTGTACTTGGTTCACTTGGAATTTCTGGTGTACTTGGTTGATCAGAATTATCTGGTTCATCAAAGCCAGGTTCTTTTTTATCAGTTGAACCTGGCTTTGAAGAATTACCAAGCATACACGAAGTCAAAGAAATTATAAATATTAATGCTGTAGTTAGAATCATTAATTTTCTTTTCATTATATTTCGCAATCCTTGTTTTTCTTTCTTTTATCTTTGAATTCAAAAACTTCTATTGCAATAGTAGTACCAACGTATGTTGCTATACCAATTGATGCTAAAACATATATAACAATTTGCGCAACATTAAGCTGTTTAATCCATAAAGGTGTAATAGAACGATATATTGTTGAAGAATCAATACCATTCATTGCATTACTATTAACAACAACATATAAGATTCTATGAGTTTCCTCACGCATAGCATTCGCAAGCTTACCATAGCCTTCCTTATACTTATATAAAGGAGACTTTTCAGCAGTAGATGCTTTATCTCCATCTGGTAAAGCTGATCCACCTAAAATACCACCAACAAGATCCATGTATCCATCCTGCCAATAATCTGAAACAGCAAAGCCTTCCATACCAAATTCATCTCTTAAAACTGTATTAATAAATCCTTGTTGACTTGTCCATGTTAAACCAATTCTATTAAAACCAGTCATAACATTTTCAGCATTTGCTTCTTCTATTGCAATTTGGAATGAACGTAAATAAATTTGTCTGATGGCTTGCTCATTACACCAAGTATTGACACCCTCTCTATTCTTTTCTTGCTCATTTAAAATTGCATGCTTCATATAAACGTAAACACCTTTTTTATGAATACCCTTTACTTGTGCAGCAGCAATATAACCTGATAAAACACTATCCTCACCATAATATTCAAAGGCACGACCATTATATGCACCTCTATGAATATTAACACCTAATCCATATAATCCAGAATAGCCAGCCCATAAGCAATCCTCACCAATTGACTCACCTAATTCTTCAACTAGCTTGTCATTCATAGTTGAAGCAATTAGTGCAGCACATGGATATTGGATAGGAGATGAATCCTGATCAGGATCATCATATAAAAATGTATATCTATTTACAGCAGAATTTGCATTATCACTATATTTGTATGTAGAGCCACCAACTGGACCTAACGCACCATTACCATCTATTGTCTCTGATTTAGAAATTGAATCAATACCGCTAGTTTTTCTTAATCCATTAGATAATAAATACACCATTTCTTCCCATGTTATTTGATCTAATAAGTCATCTCATCTAGGATCATCATAATCAACATGCTCAATCTTTCCATCAGCACCAATTGTTAATAATGATGCAAGTGTTAATCCATTATTTTTACCAAATGTAGGATATTTAACATCATCTTTTTGAATTGAATCAGCTGCCTTTTTAGCATCATTAACCATTCCAGAATTTGTATTAATAACAACATAATTGCTTAATTTAGCTTGTGATTCACTAATTCCATACTTAACTGTATTCTCCCAATTAGAACGAGAAATATAAACAACTGAATTATCACCTCTATTTTCATATAGGTTCAAATCAGCATTATCAAATTGATTTATAATTTTATTATTTGTTTTTTTACTTGTTGAGTATTTTTGATTATCAAATTCTTTATCAAAAGAATAAACAAGATTTTTATCACCAGATGAAGTCATTTTAGAAGAATTAACACTAATACCTTTATTCTTTTTTGCCTCTAAAATATTATTAATAGCACTATTTGCATTCTTAGCAGCTGTTAAATAGTATGTTCCAGCATCCTGAATATACGTCTTGGCATTATGTGAATCATAGCTTGATAGCCATCTTCCATCAACACTTACACTTAATTCCTCAGATTTTCCTGGGGCAAGAATATCTGTTTTATTATAGCCAACTAAATCAACAGCAGATTTTTCAATACCATTTTTGACATCATAATCTGTGTAAGGCTGTTGAGCATATATTTGAACACTTTCTTTACCACTAACTTTTCCAACATTTTTAACAGTTACTGATACTAGATATTTATCTTCTTTATCATCATATTTAACCTTAAAATTAGAATATTCAAAATTAGTATAGCTTAAGCCATATCCAAATGGATAAGCAACAACACTATTGTAATTAAATTCACCAACATTTTTAGTATTTAAAACGACATCCTCATATCTAGTTTCAGTATAACGATACCCAGTATAAATTCCTTCCTGATAAACAACATAGTGATTAGATTTTCCACCATTTGCAGAAGAAATTACTGGACCAACATTTGCATAATCTCCAAAATTAGAATAAACAGGATTATAATAGTGCTTTTTATAAAATGTATCTGTAATTTTTCCAGATGGATTTACTTTACCTGATAAAATTTTACCAATTCCTAAAGTTGTAGATGTTCCACCTTCTCCAACCCATAAAATTGAATCAATATCATAATTAGCACTATTAATATAATCAGCTTGTACCTGATTAACAGAATTTAATAGGACAATAATCTTTTTAATTTTGCCACTAGCCTTCAAAGCCTTTAAATTTTTTAAGACATCAATTTCAGTTGGAGAAAGCTCAAGATAGTTACCATTACTATAATCAGTTCTACTTCCACCTGTTGCTGTTAAATCAGTTGCCTCTGTACCATAACGAGATAGTACAAAAATACCAGCTTCAGCTTCATTATTTTTAGAAGCTGTTGATATATCAGACCATTTTGCATCATTTAGCTGCATCTGAACTAGTATTAGTTGTATGATCACCAAAATATTGCTTATTAGTACTATACCAATTCCATAAATCTGCATTTACAACAAAGCCAGAAGATTCTAAGCCTTCCTTTAAAGATATAAATTCCGAATTTTTAGCAAATGATGAACCACCACCAGAATAAATATAATTTACAGAACTACTACTATATAGATTAATTTTTGCACCACTTGATAAGGGAAG
>URFB01000174.1 GCA_900547045.1 uncultured Mollicutes bacterium | reverse complement strand
GCATAGGAAGGTATGGACATCAACAGCTAAAATCATTATCCTTAAGCTCAAGCATATAAATATTATCAAATTCATTATCTGTTATATGAATTTTTTGAAGCTTCATATCATTAAGCTTTAAATCAAGCTTTTTACCAATATCTATAGACCTAAGCTCAAAAATCAAAAGGCCTATCAAATAAGGGAAAATCAGAATTTCTGATAAAATACAAATGATAACTGTAAAAATAATATTTTTATGAAAAATAGGATTTTTATCTATCTCAATTTTACCAACAACTAAATTATTTTCAGTTTGATAATTAAAATAATAATTGGGAAAAAATCTTGAGCTTGTAATTAAAAGCTTTCCCTCTAGGCTTCCCTTATAGCTATATAGGCAATTATCTCTTCCAAGATGATTTCCAAAATAAATATAAATTGCCACAAATAAAATAAAAATACTAATAATAAAGCCCATATATTTATTTAAAAATTCCATTTCACCTGCTGTATCAGCAAATAAACAAATAGCTCTTTGACATAAAACAAGGGATGTCATAGCCACACATAGGCTTAATAATTTTAAAAGACGAAATAAAGAAACACCTTTTTTAATTCTAAAAATTCCAAAAATGGCAACGCCAATTTCGGTAAATGCGACAGCTGCATAAATTAAGGCCATATACATATCATAGCTTTTTAAATTATTCCTTACGCTTAGGAAATAAAATCCATACAAAAGACTTGCAACAGCTGTAACTATTCCTACAAAATGATAATCAAATGGCTTGGCATAATCTCTTTTATTTATATTTATAAATAGGTATAGCTTAGAAATAATAATAAACATTTGAAAGACAGCTGATGCTAAAAAAATATATGAAGCAAATATTCCTAAAAAAAGCTTAAGGATAACCCAGCATATACTACCAATTAATGAAAATTTAGTATAAAAAATCGATTTCTTTTCATAATGATTTAAGTGCTCCATAGCCTCAACTCCTAAACTAATTTTATCCTAATTCCTCATCATTTTCAATTATTTTCCGGTTTATATAAATCTTTTCTCCTGCTCTTCTTAAATAAAACGTCCCATCATTTAATGATTTTGTAAGCTCAGATCCAGCCCCAATATAACAGTCATCTCCAATATTTATAGGTGCGATAATCGTTGAATTAGAGCCAATAAAGCTATTTTTTCCAACCCTTGTAGTGTTTTTAGACCTGCCATCATAATTTGAAAAAATAACACCGGCTCCAATATTAACATTCTCACTAATAATGGCATTACCAATATAAGAAAGATGCTTAACCTTAGTATTTGGGTTGATTTCACTATTTTTAACCTCAACAAAATTACCAATAGTAGATCCGATAATTTTACTATTTATAATATGGGCATAGGGACCAATAGATGATTCTTCTATAAAAGAATCCTCTATAATCGAATCTAAAATATAGCTATTTTTACTAATTATACTTTTACCTAAAATAATAGACCTATCACTAATTTTAGCACCAGGCCCAACTATAACATCGGGTCCTAGCCGCGCCTTATTAATAAAGACATTATTTAGCCTATGCTTTTCATTAATTCTTAAGGATAAAATATTTTCGGCATCAATTAAATTTAAAGGGCTATTGATTCCAAGTATTTCATCTTCATCATTAGTAATAAAAATTCCTTTTTTCATTTTTCTTGGCAAATAAAGAAAAATATCAGTAAAATAATATTCATTTGTTATTCTATTTTTTTCAATTTTATCAATAAAATCAAGTACTCTATCATTTAAAATATAAACACCCGCATTTACAAGTCTGTTTCTTTTTTGAAAGGCTGACAATGTTTTTTCTTCTTTAATTCTTAAAGGATGTTTAAAAATTCTACCATAGCCATAGGAATTTTTAACTCTTGATGATAAAACCGTAATATCATTTTTATTTTTAAAATGATATTCAATCATATTTAAAAGAGTATCGCTTTTTAATAAGCGTGTATCAACCGGAATTACTAAGAATATTCCCTTATCCTTAATAAGACTAAGGGCGTTCGCTGTACCTAAGGGTTTCTCTTGAACAATTTGGCATGCCTTATGCTTTATGTCTAATGATTTAGATTTAATAATTGTAATATCTTCTATCCCCAAATCCTTAAGCATATCATAGGCATAATCAATAAGCCTTTTTCCTAGCAGCTTAACATTAGGCTTAATTTCATATTTATCTAATCTTTTTCCTACTCCGCCACTTAAAATAATTCCCTTTAGCACAATATCACCTATTAATAATATGCTATATATTAAAAAAAAGCCCTAAGGCTTTTTTATTTATCTAATTAAATTATCATAAATCAAACGAATGGTCTTATCGTAATCCTTTGTATCAATACCAAGAATTATATTAATCTCCTCAGGCCCTTGTGCAACCATTCTTACGTTGATGTTTTCCTTACCTAAAACAGAGAATAGCTTTCCTGAAAGACCAACATAGCCCTTCATATTACGACCAACAACCGCAATTAGGCTTAACCCCTCCATTACGGATACATCATCAGCCTGAAGGCTAGTCTTTAGCTCTTGGACAATTTCATACTTATATTTTTCAACTGATTCAGATGAGCAAACAATTGAAATGGTATCAATTCCTGTTGGAATATGCTCAATTGAAACATTATATCTTTCAAATAAGGATAAAACCTTTCTTACATAACCGATTTCATTTGACATATGATTCTTAAAAATAGAGAATGAAACGAAATCCTTCTTACCAGCAATACCTGTAATAGGCTGTGAGTTATCACTGCACTCATCTAAAATTAAGGTACCAGGATCCATTGGACGGTTAGTATTTTTAATATTAATAGGAATATTTAGAGCTTGAATAGGGAAAATTGTTTCCTCATGTAAAACATTAGCTCCCATGTATGATAATTCTCTTAGCTCGTGGTATGTAATTTCCTTAATTGCCATTGGGCTATCAACAATACGAGGGTCCGCAACTAAAATACCTGATACGTCAGTCCAGTTTTCATATAAATCTGCATGAATTGATTTAGCTAAAATAGAACCTGTTACGTCAGAGCCGCC
>URFB01000173.1 GCA_900547045.1 uncultured Mollicutes bacterium | reverse complement strand
CTTTTATCATCTAATCACTCTCTCTTTATAATTTCCCTAGAGAGTGCTACACTATTTTATATTTTAATTTTTAATGATTAATTCTCTTTTTTTTCTTAGGCTTGTTCGTAAATGATTAATATGGCTTAAAAATGATGAGTTAATATATTTAGCAAGCACAAGCTGATCAATTGTTGAAACAGGATTAGAAAAGCCCTTATGTAAAAGCTTATATTTAGCGCTAAGCTTTGGAGGCATTAGCATAAAGCTAATACGAAATGATGGGGCGATGCTTCTTGAAAATGATTCAATATAAAAGACATTATTAGACATTGAGTAAAGGGAATTAGTAATAAAGGGCTTAAGGGTAAAATCACTATCAAATGAATCCTCAATGATATAGGAATTATTTTCGTTAGCGTAATTAATCAGCTCGTTTTTACGACGATTAGACATTTTTATTCCTAAAGGAAATTGGGAATAAGGTGTAGTATAGATTAAATCAACTCTTTTTTGAGGAATACTTATGCCTTCACTATCAATATCCTGATAGATAATTTTTTTGTTAGTATAATTAATGATATTTTCAATTTTTTTGTAGCCAGGATTTTCAATAGCTATAGTATTGGCATCAATTAATTTAATGATTTGAGGAAGTAGGCTATCAATTCCGGATGATACAATAACATCATCAGGGCTGGCACAAATTCCTTTAATTTCATACAGGTATTGGCAAATAGCCTCCTTAAGTGAGATATCTCCGGAAAAATCAGTTTTATAAAAATAATTATTATTTTTAAGAACCTCATTATATATTTTTTTAAGAGCGTTTGTTGGAATTAAATTAGAATCAATATTTGAGGTTTTAAAGGAATATTTAAAGCCTTCTGGCTTCTTAGTAGCTTTACTAAAACTAATTTTATTATTAGCTTTTCTAAGGGCATTATCATATACAAAATAGCCTTTTTTTTCAATTGTATAGATATAGCCCTCACTTAAAAGAAGCTCATAAGCATGAATGATAGTATTAAGGCTAATACCTAAATGATTAGCTAAAGCTCTTTTAGAAGGAAGCCTATCATTTTTTTTAAGCTTTCCTTCATTTATATTACTTGCAATAGCCTCCGCAAGCTGGATAGCCTTAGGCTTTGTGTGATTAAAGTCAATTGTAAATAGATTCATATCTGGTACCGTTCCATTTCGATCTACTGGCACTTTAAAAAGTACCAGCTTTGTTGTTTAATATTATATATAAAAAAATAGAAAGGTTCAAGAGTTATATGAAAAATCAACGTTTGGTATACCAAATGATTATTTGTGCTATTTTCGCGGCACTCGCCTTTGTAGGTACAATGGTACAAATTCCCCTTCCATCTGGTGGAATGATTCATTTGGGTAATTTTATTTGTGTTTTAGCAGGCCTATTATGTGGACCAGTTATTGGAGGTCTTGCCGGAGGCGTTGGCTGTGGTCTTTATGATTTAATTATTTATAGTAGCCTTCCCGGCTTTATTCAGTATTTCATTTTGAAATTTATTATGGGCTTTATTGTAGGCTATCTATTTAGATTAATTGTTAATCATAAAAAGAAGCTTCCTTTTAATTATATTTTAATGAGCTTAGGTCTTGTGCTTGCAATGTTCACTAGCCTTGTGCTTGTATTTTATAATGTGGGTTTAATCTCCCTTTCAAAATCAATTGAAAAGAAGCTTATGTATATTATCATTGTAACGGTATTTGGCTATTTATTTAGTATTCTTTTGATTTTAGCGGGAATCCTTAGCTTTAAGCTTAAGACTATTACAAGGCTTGTGGTTTTTGTTACAACCATTTCCGTAATTGTTAATATCGTTCTTGAATTTATTTGGAAGCTATTTTATAATATGTGGATTGAATCCCTTACAGCTAAGGCCGCTCTTATAAAGGCGTTATCTACGATGCCATCTTGTATTTTAACCGGTAGCTTAACTGTGGTTGTAATTTCTTTAATTTACTACAGTATTTATTTAGCTACTAAGAATTTAAATCATCTCAATGAAATTGATGTAGAGAGCTATATGGAGGATTTATCTAATGAATAAAAAATATGCTCATTTAATTATCGCCCTTTTAGAAACGATCATTTTAGCTTTAGCTCTAATTTTTATTAATAAATTTGCATCATTTAGCTCAAGCTCATTAAAAACCATTGTAAATGATCTAATTGGGGCGGCAATTATTATAATTGATTCTTACGCTATTTATAATTTTGCTAGCAAAAATGATAAATAAATTTAATTTCTAGCATGCTAGAGGATTTTTTATGTTGATTCTTCATACTTTCAACTACCAATTAAGGCCAAAATATGGTATTATGTATACGGGTTGATAAAATGAAGGTGGCACAAGCAATTAAAATGATTAATTATTTAGCTTCAGTGAAAAAGGCTACGCGCGAGGAGCTAGCTAATGTTCTTGAAACTAATGTAAGAAATATAACTGAATATCGTAAGGAGCTGATAAATGCTGGCTATGATATAGGCTATCAGAATGGTGTTGGTGGAGGCTATTATCTTGATGGAGATAATATTTTGCCTAATCCCCGCCTAAAGGAAAGCGAGAAGAAGGCCTTGCTAGAGGCCTCATCCTATTTAAATGCAAGATATGATTTTTTAAATAAAGAGGAATTTAATTTAGCGCTTGGTAAGGTTTTAAATAGCTGTTATGTCAACAAGGATATTGATAGTCCAATGATTATTGATAGATTTCCTCTTGTGATGAAGGAGGACGAAATTAAATATCGCTATAATATTATTAGTGATGCTTTAGCCTCTAAAAGAAAAATTAAAATATCCTATATGTCATCTAAAAATAGGGTTAGTGAGCACATTCTTCATCCTTATAAAATTTATATGTATAATTTAGCGTGGTTTGTTTTAGCATTTAATGAAACTATTCATGATGTGGGCTATTTTAAGCTTAATCGTATTGAGAAAATAGAGCTTTTAAATGATAAATATACTATTTCTAAAACCTTCAATGAGTCTAATTATTTAGACCAATATGGAATGAAGAATAATGGCGAATATATAAGCGTTTCTATTAAGCTTAAGGCACCCTATGCAGC
>URFB01000172.1 GCA_900547045.1 uncultured Mollicutes bacterium | reverse complement strand
TTTGAATAATAGCGCCATCATCCTTAAGAATATTTCGGTAAATATTTAAATATATATATGATGTAAGTCTTCTTTTAGCATGACGAGATTTAGGCCATGGATCTGAGAAGTTAAGATAAATTTCTGATACCTCACCCTTTTGGAATACCTCACCAAGCATTAAAGCGTCAAGTAAAACTAATCTTAAATTAGGAATATCCTCTTGGCTTACCTTCTCTAGGCATCTAACAAGAACACTATCATATTTTTCAATTGCAATAAAATTGATATCAGGGAAATGCTTAGCAAGACCCATCATAAATTGGCCCTTACCACAGCCAATTTCAATATGAATTGGGTTGTTATTTTTAAATACATCACTTGCCCATTTACCGTGATAATCCTTAGGATTTAATACAAAATATTTTGTATCCGCTGCTAAATCCTCAAATGCATTTTTAACATGTCTTAATCTCATTACTTTACCAACCTATAAATGGCATCTGCATAAATAGCCATTGTTTTAATATAATCATCAATAAACACATATTCGTTTGTTTGATGGTCAACATCCTCACGACCTACAAATTGTGGTCCAAATGCTACTGCGTTATCAATAAACTTAGCATAGGTTCCACCACCAATTGTATATGAGTCATTTTCCATATCACCAGTAATATCCTGGTAAGCAGACATTAATGTTTGAACAAGATCAGAGCTCTTTGGAACATAGTGAAGCCTTCCACCTAAAGAAACCTCAGCCTTAAGGCCTGAGCTTTCAAGAGCCTTATCAAGCTTAGCCTGCATTAAAGGCTCATGTCCTTCTACAGGAACACGGCAGTCAACCCCAAGATGAACCTCATTATTTTCAATTCTTACAATTCCTAAATTTTGAGTTAGCTCCTTCATTTCATCATGATGAACATTAATTTGAAGCTTATGACCAAATGGATCATTTGCTAAATACTTAACAACAAAGTCAGAAAGCTTAGATGGAGCATATTCATTTAAGAATTCAAATAGAATAAAGGCCGCATTAATACCCTTCTCAGGACACATGGCATGTGCACTTAAACCATGAGCAACATAATAATCGCCTTCAATTTGACCCTTGTAATTATGATCAGCTAGGAATTTTTGATATTCATTCTTTAAATCAATATCAAGAGTCATTTTAGCCTCATCAGGAACAATATTATATCTTTGTCCTGCAACAAAGCATACAACGTGTGAATCATCATGACCCTTAATGTCATAATGAACACCAACCTTTTCACCGTTGATGCATGGGAAGCAAGCATCTGGTGAGAATCCAAAGTCAGGCATTGGATTTTTCTTGAAATAGTGTTCAAGACAACGAGAACCAGTCTCTTCATCACAGCCCATAATTAATAAAATACGCTTATTAGGCTTAACCCCCATATCTCTTAAAATCTTAAGAGCAAGATATGTAGCCGCAAGAGGACCCTTATCATCGTTAACACCACGACCAACTAAACGATTTCCATTATCTGTAATAGTAGCTGTAAAAGGATCGTTTGTCCATTTACCTACTGCAGGTACAACATCTAGGTGAGCAAGAAGCCCTAGTGTTTCTTTCCCTTCACCAAAGGCGATATGACCCGCATAATTATCACAATTATATGTATCAAAGCCTTCCTCCTTAGCGTGAGCAAGCATCCAGCTTAGGACTTCCTTATTTTCTTCACCAAATGGAGCATCAGTACCCTCCTTATATTCATCTAAAACAGAGCTATAGCTTACAAGCTTAGTTGTAAGGCTTATCCATTCATCACGATAATCAGATGCTCTTTTTAAAAATTCCTCTTTAGAAAATTCCATATTATTATCTCCTTCTACCTTTGTTAGCACGGAACCTAAATATAGACCTAGCACCAAAAGAATTACTCCTGATACCCACATCCAAATTCCTTTACTAGAATTAAATAAATAGCTATTATCCTTATTAATTAAAACAACTAAAATCATAGCTACACATGATCCACCAACAAGACCACAAATTGCATAATCGGAAATAGCCTTATAGCTTGCAAATAGCTTCTTTATTAAAAGAGCACATAAAACAAGTCCTAAAACACAGCCAATAGCAAAGAATATACATTCAACAAGTAAATAGCCAAAGCTTGACATATCAAAATGAACTAGAGCTGAAATGCAATCACTAACAAGCCCAAGTATACCTTCATAATAGCCAATTGAGGCTAAAACCATAGAGCCTGATACACCGGGAATAATCATCGCTGCTGCCGCAATTGCACCAAGGCCTACTAATATAATAAGATTTAAAGCACTAAAGCTTATAGCTTTATCATGACCATTAGTTAAAAATGGGATTACAATTAAAATCATAACAGCAATCAAAAAGGCTAGGACTCTACCCTTAGTTGGCTTAGAATCCTTCTTAAGTCTTCTTGCCATATTAATAAAGCTTGTAACAACTATACCACAAAATAGCATTGAAACCGGAAGAGGTGCAAAGCTATAAAGCTTTTCTAGGACAACTGCACCACCAACTAGTCCAATTACAATGCCAAAAAGAAACATCCAATGCTTTTTTAAAGTAACAATTGGATGTTTAAAAATATTAGTACATATATCAAGCATTGCATTATATACATGCAAAATAACAGCAATCGTTCCACCTGAAAGGCCAGCAACGACATTGGCAATACCTACAGCGATTCCTTTAAAGATATTAACAAATCGCTTCATTTTAATATTCTTTTCCTAAATGCATTTCATAAATTTTTTGTGTTAAGCCCAAAATAGCCTTTTCTGCATCATCACCATCAGCACAAATGGTAATAAAGGCTCCATTATTTACACCAAGTGACATTACACCCATAATAGATTTTAAATTAATACTTCTTTCGCCCATTTTAACAATTAAATTACAATTATACTTATTAGCCTCAGCTACAAGATTAGTTGCTGGTCTTGCATGAATACCAGCCTCTGCCGTAATTAAAAATGTTTTTTCCATAATAACCCCTCTATTTCTTTATTTTACTTAAATTTTTTACAATATCACTAGATTCATATTTAAATAGGGTTTTAACACAATTGTTAGTAATAAAGACACCCTTAGGAG
>URFB01000171.1 GCA_900547045.1 uncultured Mollicutes bacterium | reverse complement strand
TAATGATAAAAAAAGATATAGCGAGATTGTAGAAATCTTAAAGTCGGATGATAATAGCATTCTTAATAAGCTTATTGAGACAATTAATCGCTATAAGCTTTATGATCATAATCCATTAGATGATTTAGAATATTGGCCTTTCCTTGTAAAGCAGATTAGCTTTGATAGTCCAAAGTATGATGGGTCAATTGAGCTTATTAGTATTGATGAGGTTGAGTTTAATCAAGATAAAAATATTTTTCTTCTTAATTTCAATATTAATGCCTGTAGGGTTTTAAAGGATGAAAGGTATATCTTAGATGAGGAGGCACTTCGCCTTGGAATTGATACTACATCCGCAATTAATGAATGGACAAGAAATAAGCTTATTTCGGATTTAAATAATAATCCTAACATAACGATTACATATTCAAATATGCATAGCTTTAAGGCTACAAATCCCTCTCCGTTAATTTCCGATCTTGGGATAGAAAAAATTGAGCATAAGCGTAATGAATACACATTTGGCTATAATTCGATGCTTGATGATTTATACATGGCTAAAAGATTAGATGATTATATAAAATATAATGAGAAAAATGAGGGCTTATTTGAGCATTATTATAGGGGCTTAGGCTATAATTCCTATGATAATAGCTTTAAGGGATTAAATAAAAAAATATATCAGGAATCCTTAAAAAAGCCCTTTAGCCTATCATATACCGATATGCATAATTATTTTCAGTGTTCCTTTAAGTATTACTGTAAGAAGATTCTTAATATTGACACCTTTACACCAACACTTGACGCAATGCTAGGAAGCTATGCTCATGCGATTTTAGAGGATTTTGAAAATGAGAAGGAGGCTTTTGATTTTGAATCGTCTGCCGCACTAAGGCTTGATGATGAAAAGAAGGTGGCTTTAGAGGATCGTGAATATCAATTAACAGCTAAGGATTTATTTTATTTTAATAAAATGAAGGAGCATACTAAAATTGTTATTGAGCAAATTAAGCTTCACAATCGTCATAGCCGCTTAAACAACGCCCTTTGTGAAAAAAAGATGGATATTACGCTTGATAATGGTCATTTAATTTTTAAGGGCTTTATTGATAAGCTTTGGTATTCTGATGATAAAAGCTATGTTGCGATTATCGATTATAAAACCGGAAAGGATAAGGAATCCCTTGATAACCTTATTTATGGTGAAAATTTACAGCTTCCCGTTTATATATACCTATTAAAGAATGATGCTGAATTTAAAAATGCTAATTTAGTAGGCTTCTATCTTCAAAAGATTAACATCGTTCTTCCTAAATGTGGTGATGGCTCATTAGATGAGCAAATTAAAAAGAATTTAAGGCTTGAGGGCTATACTCATCCTGATTATGTGGAAATGATTGATGATACACATGGTGAATTTCTTAAAAATTATAAGGAAAATAAAGACGCATCAGTTAGTAAGTCAAGCAAGATTTTTAATGATAAGGATGTAAATGATCTATTTGAAATTGTATCAAAAAAGGTTGATGAGTCCTATAAGGGAATAATGGAGGCTTCATTTGATATTACCGCTAAAAGAATTGATGGAGAAAACATTAGTTGTAGCTATTGTCCTTTTGTCGATTGTTGCTACAAAACGGATAAAAATATTGTGGATTTAGAAGGACATAAGTGGAAGGAGGAAGCTAAAAATGCCAATGAATGATATGCAATTTCTTGCAGCCTATGGTGAATTTGACAAGGATGTCTTAGTTTCTGCGGGTGCAGGAAGTGGAAAAACGCAGGTTTTAACTAGCCGTGTTACAAATTTAATTGAAAAGGGTGTTAAGCCTACAGAGCTTTTAGTTTTGACCTTCACTAACGCTGCTGCAGCTGAAATGAAGGCCCGTGTAAGAGATATGCTTAATGATAAGCCAGAGCTAAGGGATTCGGTTGCATTACTTGAGCAGGCCTACATCACAACCTTTGACTCCTTCAATCTTTCGATGTGTAAGAAGTATTTTTATGCTTTAAATATTTCTCCTAACCTTGGCATTTGTGATTCATCATCAATGAAAATTAAAAAGCAAGAAATTATTGATGATATATTAAATGAGCTTTATGAGTCTCATGATCCAGCCCTAGAGGAGTATTTAAATAAATTTACAGATAAGCGTGATGATAAGCTTAAGGATAATTTATTTAGTCTTATTAATAGTATTGATAAGCTTGATGATTCCTTAGAATATTTACGTCATTATGATGACAAATTCTTTAGTGATGATTTTAAAACTAAAATTAAGAATGATTACTTAAATTTATGCTTAAATTATAAGGAGAAGGCTGTCAAAATTTTAGATTCTCTTATGGCGTCAACAAATTCCTTAAAAAGCCAAAATGCTATTCAGGCTATTATCGATTGCTTTTTACAAAATAGCTATGAAGGAATTAAGGAAGCTTCATCAATGGACCTTCCACGAAAGGGTAAAAACGATAGTGATGATTTTTCTAGCCTAAAGGAAAGCCTTAAAAAGGAGGCTTTAATTCCCCTTTTTGAGTTAACAAGCTACAGCTCCTTAGATGAGGCGATAGAAAAATATTTATCTTCAAAGCCTAGCGTTGACCTATTCATTAACATTTTAATAAAATATTATGAGCGTATTGAGGCATATTGCTCAAAAACGGGTCTATATGAATTTAATGATATTCAAAAGCTTGCGATTAGGCTTGTTAAAAATAATCTCGATATTCGTATGGAAATGCAGAAGCAATTTAAATATATCCTAATTGATGAATATCAGGATACCTCCGATTTACAGGAAGGCTTTATTAGCTATTTTAAAAATAATAATCGCTTTATGGTTGGAGATATTAAGCAATCTATTTATCGCTTTAGAAATGCTAATCCTAATATTTTCAAGCAAAAATATGAAAGCTATTATTCTATAAATAAGGATAATTATCCTAGCAAAAGGGATGAATATAGTAATTTTCCAGGCTATTTAATTGACATGAATCAAAATTTCCGTTCGCGTGAGGAGGTTTTGTCAGACATCAATAATATGTTTTCCCTACTTATGACTAAGGAGGTAGGAGATGCCCAGTATGCTATGTCTCATCAAATGAAGTTTGGCCTTAG
>URFB01000170.1 GCA_900547045.1 uncultured Mollicutes bacterium | reverse complement strand
ACAACAAAAATAACAACACCAAAATAGATTAATCCCAAATAGAAATAACCAAGACCCATTAAAAAAGCATAGGCTACCATAAAGAAAATATAGGTTAATTCTAGGCTCTCCATATTTTTAGAACGATAACGAATAACTAAAACACCTGCAAGAAGGGCAGTTAATCCTCTTTCATATTGACTTCCATCACTAGTTGTATTATTAAGAATTAGTGTTACTCCTGAGATTAATACAACTAATATTAAAGGAAGAATCACAAGGGTTGAAGCGTAATTTTCACTACATCCATCTTTCTTCTTAAAATACCAATATATTCCTGAAAACACTAAAACGGTTATTAAAACTGTTCCTATAATTAAAAATAAAATTGGCCAATTATTTGTATCTAAAATACTTTTAAGCATATTTACCTCCTGTTAAATACAATTTATATTCCTCACCATATTTTGAAAAGCTAGAGCTTCTAATTTTAAGATTGTCTAAAAGCCTTGCAAGCCACAAAGGATAATTATTTTTTACCTTAATTTCTAAGATATATTCATCCTTTTTGATGACATTTATAGTACTTTCATCCGTTTTAAAACTTAAATTTGAACGTCTTGAATGAATATTATTATCCAAGGTTAAACGAAGGGTGGGATCTTCAAGATCAAAGAATCCTAATCTATCATATGATAGATATACCTTGGGCATAAGCTCATATCTTTTCATTAGATATTTAATTTCTTTTATTGCCATTCTTGATTCATAATCAATTATATGATCAAGATTATCACCCCTAAAAAAAGAATCTAATTCTTCTTTATTCACAACAACTCTTCTTTTACCAACAACACCACAAGCTTTTTTCTTAAGCTCAATAAAGTAAGAATCAGCCTCATAATATTTTCTTACTCTAAGCTTTTCTTTATAAATAGGCTTATTTATCGAATTTGAGATTAAAGTATTATTAATCGTATCATAGTAAATATTTTGAATTTTATATGTTTTATTATTTTCACAATAGGGGTCTAGCTTCATGTGACCCCTAATGCCTTTAAGTAATTCTTCATATTGACTTTGATTAATTAAATACTTCTTTTCAATTCTTTTAAAAGACAATATTTTCATTATGCTACTCCATAAATATTACCACTAAAACTTGAAGTACTATTAATACTTACTGAGCTCGATTTACCATAGCCTGCATAAACAATATAATTAATATTATTTTTAGATACATAAAGTTCTAGTGTTAGTTTAGAATCAACCGTTAATGTAAGATACTTTCCGTATGTATTAGATTGTCTCATAACACTACCTGAAACGCCAGAAGCAAGTGTTGGCTTTTGATTCATTCCCGAACATCCAGCAAGAAGTAAATTACCACCGGTAATTGTAAAGGTCCTATCAAAATCAAGAACACCATTACCGCTATCAGTTGGTCCAATAGCAATAACATTACCACCTGTCATTACAATATAGCCATTACTATCAAGACCATCACCTGATGCATTAACATAAACTGTTCCTGACTTAAAATATATATAAGCATCTTCAATTTTATTAGTAGCGTTAATACCATCATCAGATGCATTAGCCTCAACAACCCCACCATCAAAAGTAATAATATTACCCTCTAGTGCCTCATAGGATTCTTTAATTACAATATAACCACCAGTTATATCAAGCTTATAATCAGCATGAATACCGTCATCATCACTTATTATTTCAACATTTCCACCCAAAATTAAAATATTACCTAAGCCTGTTTTTCCGTTTTCAAGTGTTACATCCGCATTAGCATGAATGCCATCATCATGAGATGAAATTTGAATATTTCCACTATCAATTGTAATTGTATTATCAGCTTTAATACCCTTTGATGAATAATCTGATTTATTAGAATTACCATCCTGCATTCCTCCAGGTCCCATTCCACCCAAAACTCCACCTGGTCTCATTGCTGTTTGATATGTTTCAAAGCTTGTCATTAAAGAGCCATTTCGTAAGGTTAGTGAAATACAATCATATTTATTATTAATATTCATATCATCAGTTTCATACGACTGACCTCTTGCTTGAGCTATTATCTTAAAGCTTTTAGCATCCGTTGGCATTGAAAAGCTTAAATAGTTTCTTCCAAAGCCAGAAGATACACTAGTGCCATTTAATTCCTTAGTGCCTCCATCTGATAATGTAACTATTAAGGTCGCTGGTGAAATATTATTATCAAGTCCCACATAAAAGGTTGATGACTGAGCATCAGAAACATAATTTGAATAATCAGAATATGAATCAGTTTTAATATTTATATTTGGCGAATTAGTAAAAACAACATCATATGCTGCGTCTATACCATCAAAGGCAGCGTATAGTTTAACTGTACCTCCATTAATTGTCACAGTTCCTCTTTGATTACCCTTAGATGAAATATCACTATTTGTTGTTTTAATCGCATCTCCCGAAGAAGAAATAGCTAATACATTAGCCTCTTCAATTGTTACAGAATCATTTCCTTTAATCGCATAATTAGGAGCCGTTACATTTAAGGTAAGATTTTTATTTTTTAAATCCTTAGTATGAATACCATTATTTAATGTTGAAGAAATTTTTAAGATTCCTTTACCTTTAAAATCAAGATCACAATCAGCATAAATAGCACTATTAAAGGAACCTTCCTCTTCTCTTAAATCCTTAATTATATTTTCACTATCCTTTTTAGCAGTAATCTTTAAATTCCCTAAATTATAACCAACAATAGGTGCGTATTCATCCGAAGATATGCTGACGCCATCTAGGATTACTTCAACCTCTTCATCCTCTCCGGATATAATGATTCTACCTTCATAATCTCCAGATAATGTATATGATCCACCTGAAAGAATATATAGTATATTATCTTCAAAAACTACAAAGCCATTATTATTTGTAATAGTTTGGTTAGCTAAATCAATTAATATTTCCTCATCCCTGTTATAATCAGCACTTTCAAAAAGCGTTGGAAGATTAAAATCTACAGAAGCTACTTCATTATCATCACTAGATGATGTTGACGAGGTAGCATGTGAAGAACTACCTTCAAAATAATTATTAGATGAATCGTTTATAATATTTGATACAGACCTGCTATCCTTTCCACATGATG
>URFB01000169.1 GCA_900547045.1 uncultured Mollicutes bacterium | reverse complement strand
TGGTCATAGGTGGTATAAAAAATATACATTTAAGGAAACTACTTCTAGCTCAAAGACAAATAAAAAAGGAATTACTAAAGAAACATTTGTACATGTATTTAATTGTAATTGTATTTGCAATAATTGCAAGAAAGTAAAAAATTATGAAATTAAAGCTGATGGTGGTTATAATATTACAACCCCTGATGGAAAGCATGAAAGTCACCGCATTAAACAAAATATTTATATGCAAAATAAAAACCTTTTAAATAAATAATTTGAGCATTATTCATGCTCTTTTATTTTACAAAAAGACAGTACAACTAAAATGTACTGTCTTTATTTATTATACTTTTACGTTATGAGGCTTTTCACCCTTTTTAAATTCAATTCTTCCAGCTTTAATTGCCCCAACCGGACAAACATTTGCACATAAATGGCAGCCAACACAACGTTTTTCATTAATTTTAACCTTGCGGGTATCTTCATCAAACTCAATCGCTTGATGTCCGCCATCATAACAAGAAATATAACATCTTCCACAATGAACGCATAAATCCGAATCAATTTGAGGATAACAAATATAAGACCGATCCAAATCCTCAGCCGGAATAATATTTATAGCAGCACGTCCAACCATTTCTTCTACTGAATTATACCCATGATCATCTAAATAATGTGACAAACCTGATGTTAAATCTTCAATAATCCGATAGCCATATTGCATAATAGCTGTTGTAATTTGTAATGTTTTAGCACCAAGAGAAATAAACTCAGCGGCATCCTCCCATGTTTCAATTCCACCAATACCGGAAATTTCTACACCCTTAAGCCTTTCATCATTATACATTTGAGCAATAAAGCGCAATGCAATCGGTTTAATAGCCTTACCTGAATAACCTGAAACAGACGATTTTCCATTAACCATTGGCATACCAACATTATTTTCAAGATCAACATTGCAAATAGATTTCACTGTATTAATAGCTACAATACCATCAGCTCCACCCTCAAGAGCAGCAAGTGCAACCTCATTCATATCGCCAATATTAGGAGTCATTTTAGCAAGCATTGGAAGCTTAGAGCCACGTTTAACAGCCTTACAATACTTATTTACAAGTGAAGGTGATTGACCAACATCAGAACCCATTGCATGGCTTGTCATTTGCGGACAGGAAAAATTACATTCAATCATATCAGCACCTGCCTCTTCAACAAGATGAGCAAGACGCTCCCATTCTTCTTCATTAGAGCCCATTATAGACGCAATTAAAACCTTATTAGGATAATCATGCTTTAATTTTCTTAACGCTGCTAAATTCTCCTCAAGAGGATGCTCAGCAATTTGCTCCATATTTTTAAAACCTATCCAAGGAGTTCCTTCTTTTCTTAAAGTATCAAAACGAGGAGAAACTTCATTTGCAATAAAAAAACCAATAGTTTTAAAAACAACGCCACCAAAGCCCATATCATAGGCTTTAGCACACATTTCGTAGCAATTTCCTACTGGAGATGATGATAAACAAAATGGATTTGGGAATTTAACTCCACAAAATGTAATTGAAAGATCTTTTTTAAGCATTTTTCTTACCTCCCTTTAAATATGCATCAATAGCATCAGCCGCTTCTTTACCTTGTTTAACAGCATACACAGCTAATTTATCAAAAAAAGTTACATCTCCTGCAGTAAAAACCTTAGAAATAGAGGTTTGATAATTATTAGCTATAATGTAACCATTTTCTTTATCAACATTAAAATCATCAAGACATGTTTTTTGACCAACTGCAAGATAAATATAATCAGCCTTAATTGAGAGTTCTGAATTAAGTTTTAAATGTTTAAACCTAACTAAACCATTTTCATTTGAAATAGGTGTATATCCATCTAAAATAGAAGCATTAAGCTCTCTTGCATAAGAAAGTTCCTTTTTTGAGGCTAAAAATTCACTTGCCGTTTCTCTTGCAACACATATAACATTATTAGCACCTTTATTTTTTAAAGATGTAACAACATCCATTGCAACATCACCACCACCAATTACAAGATGAACTGCATTTTCATCAATTTCTACACCATTACGCTTATTTAAGGCTAAAAAATCAACAGCTTTTGTTGCTCTTGGATCATTTTCAAATAGTTCAAGGCTTCTTCCTTCTGACATACCAGTCGCAAGTAGTACGGCATCATAATCCTTTTGAAGTCTTTCAAATTCATTTTTGTCAATTTTATGATTCAAAATAAAATTAACTCCTAAAGCCTCAATATGACTAATTTCCTTATCTAAAACAGCATTCGGTAATCTTTCACTAGGGATTCCATATCTTAGCCAACCACCAATTTTATCCCTTTTCTCATAAACAACAACGTCATAGCCTTTAACTCTTAAAGAGGCGGCCGCTTGAAGACCCGCTGGTCCTGAAACCACAAAAGCAATTTTCTTTCCCTACAACTTTAAGCACTTGCATATTAATAGATGATTCAAAATCCGTAATATATTCTTGAATCATTGCAATATCAATTGGCTTATCAATACCACATCTTGAACAAGCACTTTGACATAACTTTTCAGTTGGGCATATTCTTGCACACACCCCTCCAAGAGCATTATTTTCTCTTACAACCTCAACAGCTCCTTTAAAATTTCGAAACCTAATCGCTCTAATAAAACGCGCTGGATTTGTTTTAGCAGGACACGCCTTAGAACAAGGTGCATCATAGCACAACAAACATCTTGAAGCCTCCTCAATTACAAGTAAAGGAGTATATTTCTTCTCTTTTTCCATATTCAATTATTCCTTCTTTTCCTTTTATATTTAATAATCCAGTTATCTGGAATATTATCGTGCCTAGTATTTCTATTATACTCAATTTAAGTATATATTTCAAGGCTTTGAACAAATAAAAAGGATACCAACAATAATGCTGGTACCTTTGATTTAAGATTATTTGATTTATTTTAATATGTTATTAAGTTCATCTAAAGAAAGTCCTGTTATAGAACTAATAAATTCTTTAGTTTGGCCACTTTCGAATAGCTTTTTAACTATTTCGATATTCCTTTCTTCAATACCTTTAGCTAATCCTTCTTTCATTCCTTCAGCCTTTCCCTTAGCAAGACCTTCTTCCATTCCTTCCTGTTTAGCTGACTT
>URFB01000168.1 GCA_900547045.1 uncultured Mollicutes bacterium | reverse complement strand
CCATCTACAATTTCAATACCATATTCTGCAGTACATTGAATAGCCCAGTTTTTAGGATCCTCCATACCATTATTTGTTTCACACAAATAATAGCCATGCTTAACAGATTTAATCATATCCTCAAGCTTATCATGACCAGGCTCAAAGAAGGTATTAGTCATTCTTGTATAGGCCTTATGATTAAAGGCCTGTCTTCTTCCATTTCCCGTTGGCTTAGTATTAAGCTCAAGTGCTGAGGTTAAATCCGAAATTCCTGAAACTAAAACACCATCCTTAATAATTTGTGTATCCTGAGCAAGGACGCCATCATCATCAAAGAAATATGATGCAGTAGATAAAACCGATGCTGCTCCATCTCTCATATTAACAATTTTAGATGCTACATAATCACCCACATATTTCTTAGCTAAGGCTCTATCCTTAACAAATTGATCCATTTCAACACCATGACCAAAGGCCTCATGCGCAATTAAGCCAGTAATTGAAGGATCAGTAATTACATCATACACACCAGGCTCAATTGGCTTAGCATAGGCTAAATGATGAGCTTTATTAATTAGGGCATCAAGCTTTAAAGGAAGATTCTTTAATACAACACTAATATCCTTATCCCAAGTACCTGTTCTTACCGGAGTAAGCCTATCATTTTCCTTCCAAATCATTCTAATATTACCATTAACCCAGGTATAGCCTTGATCAAGCATTTTATGCTCCGTAATAAAGATTTTAGAAACGTCAAGTGTACCAATTGATACTGATACATTTGCAACATTTTCAGATCTTGCCATAACTTCATTCTTTAATTCATCCGTATAATCCATTAAATCATTAACACTGTATTTATCAAAATCCGATTCTCTTACAAATGATTTTTCCATAGGCTCATCTAAAATATCTGCCGTATCAATCATTTTAGCCATTAAGGCCTCATTAATGCTTAATTTAGCTACAATCTCATTTGCAAGCTTTTGAATATCGCCTTTAATATCATCAAGGGCATATTCAAAAAAGCCTTTATTATTCTTCATTTTTAAAACAAAGCCGCATTCACTTCCAAGCCCCTCATCACTAATAGAGGCGCTACGCGAAGATGCTACAATGCTTTGGCATCTTACATCAGTACCTAAAATACTTACATAGCTATAGTGCTTTTTAAGGGCCATTACAAGCTCTTTAGCAGTTTTTTTCCTTGATTCAAGAAATTGTGATTTCATATTATTCCTCCTTAAATTCGATTTGTTTCTATTATAATACAAAAATATAAGATATACAATGAAAATAATTCGACTTTTTATCATAATTTTAAATCATGTTAAATAAAAGCTTATAGCCCGTATCTGAATCATTTTTAGAATATGTTTTGTATTTATCCTTTATTCTTTTAATTTCAGCCTTATCAATTAAAGATAAATATTTAACTAAATTTTTATGCATTTTTTTATTATAATACTCTTTCCCATTAAAGCATAAATATTCTCTTGGACAAATGCTTAGGGCAACCTTAATAGAATTAATTTTTAAATAAGCATCCTTAGCTTTATCATTTTTAGTAATAGTCCAAAGTAAATATTCAAGTGACATTCTAAACTGCATATAATCCATTCTTAAAAATTCAAGACCAATTGTTTCAAGCCATTCTTCGATTTTTTCCTTTATATCTTTAAGCCCTTCCTTTTCTGGGCTAAACATACTCATATAAAAATCATAAAGATTCATCTTACCAATTAATGCCTTAGCTTCCTCTGATGCAGGTAAAACACCAAGCTCCATCAATTTAGAAAGCGTAATAAAATGAAGTGAATTTAGGCTTAAGCGCCAATCATCATATGAAGCTAAATACTTGATTAGCTCATAAGTTTTAGCCTTACTTTTACTAGCTTGGCTTACAATGCTTGTATATTCATCAAAGTTAAAGGCTTTTTTAGTCTCCTTCTTAATTGAAAATTGATAGGAATAGCCTTTCCAGCTAAGAGCGTCATTTATATCATACATTCTTTCAATCGTCGCGTCAGACTCATAAAGCATTTCAATACATTTATCAATAATTTGTTCTTCCGTAAGCTTTAATTTTTCAAATTCAGTTATTTTATCATAATAGAAAATAGGATCCATTTTATACACCATCTCCTACAATTGAATAATAAATTGCTCTATAGCCGTTATCATTAAAGCTATCTAAAATATCCTCATGCAGGATATAATATTTAATCATTTGATTAATAAATTTAGGCTTGAGATCAGCACGATTACGATTGATTAGAATTCTCCCATTTTCTAAAGTATTGTTATACTCGTTATCCTCTAAATATTCAGGCTTATAAACTAAAAATTTAATTTTAATAGTATTGGCAAGCCTAGGGCTAAAAAAGGACAAGACATATTCCATCTCAAAAACAAATTTAACAAAGGGCTCATCTAGGTCTAATTTAAAGCCAGTATCCTTTTTCATAAAGGCTTTAAATTCAAAAAGAAGCTGTTCCTTTTTTGAGGATGGTGTCATATTCATGATACCAATATAAAAATCGTAAAGGCTAGTGCGCTTAGTTTGGCCTACAAAGCTAAGCCAATTTTCATGAGTACTTGCAAATGCTAGGTTTTTAACCTTAATTTTTTTCATCCCAAGAATTGTAAGCGCAAGATCATCTATATCCTTCAAATACCTAATAAATACCTCGGTAATATGCTTATTCTTTTTAGCAAAGTTTGCCATCTCATAAAAGTAAGGCTTATTAAATATTTGCTTATCATATTGAATCGGACCATTTTGGGTAAAATAGATTTCTCTTTTCACATGCTGATGATATCTTTTGATTTCATCAATAGGCTTCAAAAATAAATCACCTGCTACATTATAATTAACATTAGCAAGGATTTTTTTAAGATCATTTGGTGTAAGCTGATTATCAATTAATAGCTGAAAGGCAGCGTCAATCATTTGTTCCTTAGAATTAAGCTTAAGCTTATCAACCTGCTCTTTTATTTCCTTATCTGTCATAAAAGCCTCTCGTTAAAAATATTTATAGTATTTAATTAATCTTCTAAATGATCATCAAAGCTATCATTGTCCCTTTTAAGAAGCATTCAAAGCTTATCTAAATAAGAACTGGCCTCAGTAAAGTCCTTTAAGGAATTAAGACCCTTTAAAATCTCAGTAAATTCATTAATTTCTAAGGCTTTTTCCT
>URFB01000167.1 GCA_900547045.1 uncultured Mollicutes bacterium | reverse complement strand
ATAATATCTAGAATCACATTGCAAAGTAATTTGAATGCCAGAATCTAAATAAATTTGAGAAATCACTTTAGTATTTTCACGAATAAAATTTAATGCTTTACCATCTGCAAAGGGAATTAAAACCGTCATTTCAAGCATTCCTTTATTAAGGGTATTAGTAATATATGACAAAAGCTTGTCCATATATTCTAAATTAACATTTGAAAAAGGTAAATAGTCAACCCCTGATATCTTAGGCATTGTTTCACATAGATCAATTTTATTTAGAAGGATAAGCATTTTTTTATCAGATAATCCTAAGCTATATAGTGTATTAATAGTGGTTTGAAGCTCAAGATATGCATATTTACTAGATGCGTCAAGTACAACAATAATTAAATCAGCATTCGAAGCCTCAAGCAATGTTTCATTGAAGGAATGAATTAGATGATTAGGAATCTTAGATACAAAACCTACAGTATCACTTAAAAGAAAAGTAGTATTATTATACTCAATCCTTCTTACTGAAGTTGTTAGGGTCGCAAAAAGGCGATTTTGAGCTAATACCTTTTTAGATGTTAAATTTTCAGTATAATCGATGATGCTGTTCATTGTTGTTGATTTTCCAGCATTGGTATATCCAACAAGGGCTACTGTTTTTATACCATCCTTTTGACGACGCTTGATTTGATTTTCCTTCATTTTATGAGATTCCTCAAGTTCACGTTCAAGATGAATTATTTCATTTGAAACATGACGCCTATCAAGCTCTAATTGTGTTTCACCACTACCCTTAGAGCCAATACCACCTTGGCGATCAAAGCCATCTCTTAGGGAAGAAAGACGAGGATAAAGGTATTTTAAATGTGCAAGTTTTATTTCCATTTTAGCTTCATTAGTACGAGCATTTTTAAGAAATATATCAAGAATTAATAAAGAACGGTCAATAACCTCGATATCTAATTCATCATTAAGTGTTTTAAGCATCAATGGTGAAAGCTCATCATTAAAGATGACAATATCAGCATTATACATTTTTATTTCAACCTTGAGCTCTTCAAGCTTTCCGCTACCAATATAGGATACTTTATTAACTTCACCTTTTTGAATCATTGTTTGACAGGAAAGAATATCACATTCACTCGCAAGGGCCTTTAGCTCATTTAAGGAATAATTGATATCATATAAATCACGCTTTGAATCGATTCCGACTAATATTGCTCGCTTCATTTTATCACCAAAAATATTATATCATAATTTGGTTCCTTGTATGAAATAAAACTTTTATTCATATACTACCACTGAGGTGGTATTTTATGTACGACTTTAGTTTGTCAATAAAAGAGGTTATTGAAAGAGTAAAGGAAAGAACTATAAAGGCTGGTAATAAAACAATTGGAAGCGAGTTTTTTTTAAGTGAAATGCTTAAAATTGAAGGTGGTATTTTTCAATTTTTAATGAATGAGTATGATGTAAAAAAAGAAGAGGTCGAGGAAGAAACTAATTATGCTTTAGTTTTAAGGCATGATGAAGGTGAATATAGTGAGGCCTTAAATAAAATATTTACATACGCGGCTAATGTTTCTTATGGCAAAATAAAAGAAGAGCATTTATTATATGCTATTTTACATGAACAAAATTCAATTGCATATAAGATAATTAAAAGCTTAGGACTTTCACCTTCAGATTTAATTGTTGATCTTGAAGAAATATATGACTTTAAGGAATCGAAGGAGGAAATGAAATATGCAATTAATTTAACTCAAAAGGCACGTGAAGATAAGCTAGATTCCTTGTTTGAGTATGATAATTATTTAAAAAGAATGCTTATTATTTTAAATAAAAAATATAAGAATAATCCTTTACTTGTAGGAGAAGCTGGCGTTGGAAAAACGGCGATAGTAGAAGGATTTGCTAAATATGCATATGAAAACAGCTTGGATTATGAGGTTTTAACCTTAAACTTAAGCCAAATGCTATCAAATACAAAATATCGTGGTGATTTTGAATCAAGAATGGATGAGGCTATGACCTATATTTCATCTCATAAAAATGCTGTATTATTTATTGATGAAATTCATACCATTATAGGAACGGGTTCGTCGGAAAATAGTTTAGATGTAGCAAACATCTTAAAACCTTATTTAGCTCGAGCAGATATTAAAATAATTGGAGCTACAACAAATGAGGAATATCAAAAAACAATTTTTAAGGATAAAGCTTTAAGAAGACGCTTTGATTTAATTAATGTGTTAGAACCATCTCTTGAGATTACTAAAAAAATTCTTTTAGGCTTAAAGCCATCATATGAGGACTTTCATAATATTAGGCTAGATAATAATTTAATCATACACCTATGTGATGAGGCTGATATGAAAATTCATAATAAGAAGAGGCCTGATAAATGTATTGATATTTTAGATGAGACCCTAAGCTATGCTAAAATTAATCATAAAGAGGCTACATATGAGCTTATAGATCAAATAATTGATGATAGAGTAGGCTATCATAACAGAAGAAAGGATTATCATTATAAGGAAATTTTAAAGCTTAGCTTTTTAAGTGAAAATAAGCTTAAGGAGGATAAAAACTATAATTATCATATCGCTATTTATAATAATGAGGAGGCTATTTCCTATTTAAAGCAGGATTTAATGCTTTATTTAGGAATTAGTGAGGAAATGATTTTGACTCTAGACGCTTCAATGTACCAGGAAAGAAGTGCAATGGAAGCTCTTATAGGCTCACCTAAGGGCTATGTGGGCTATGAGGAGGATGGAATATTATCACATCAGCTTTTAGCCTATCCCGCTTCGGTTTTATTTGTTGAAAATAGCGCCGCCATTTCGGGTCCCTTAAAGACTATTTTTAATCAAATTTATAAGCAGGGCTATTTTTATGACAATCATGGAAGCCAAATTAAAACTAATCATTTAGTAATTGTAGATGTTATTGAGCATAATTTATACGCAATGGGCTTTAATAAGGAGGAATCCCTAGAACTTAAGGAATATGATTTGATAATTGATGATAATATTAAATCAAGCCTTAATCAAAAATATAAGGCTGTCCTTGATAAATATAAGCTTAAGCTTCATTTAGGCTTTGAGGTTAAGCCTAGCCACCGCATGAAAATTAATGATTTAATTTATGATGCAATCATCAATAAAAGTGATGAGGAGCATGAAATTGTCCTTGATGGAGATATGATTTTACTAAGATAGAAAATTCGTTTTTTGAATTTTCTTCTTTTTTA
>URFB01000166.1 GCA_900547045.1 uncultured Mollicutes bacterium | reverse complement strand
TGAATCATCAATTGAGTTTTTATATGATGAATATAAAAAGAAATATTTTGATTTATTCTTTTTAACTGTGGATAATATTTTATCAGGTGAGGTTTTAAATGATTTACCTGATGATAAAAAAGCTAAGCTTGAAGAAATATATGCACCAATAAAGAGTATGGATCTTGATGCGGAATCAATAAGAAAGGCTCTTCAGGCTATTGTTTTAAAAGGCTTTAGTGAGCAAAAGATTAGTAATGGAGGAATTACTCCTGATACTATTGGTATGCTTTTTGCTTATTTAATCTCCAAGTTTGAGCCTACAAAGAGACATATTAGATTATTTGACCCTTTAGCAGGTGTTGGTAATTTATTGTTTACAATAATTAACCATTTAGATTTAGAAATAGACGCTATTGCTTGTGAGCATAATGAACTATCAGTTAAGATAATGCAAAGCTTAAGTGACATGCTTCAAACAGAGCTTGAAATCTATTTCCAGGATACACGCAATGTAAATGCTTCTAATCTTGACTATATTGTTTGTGATTTTGATTATTCAAATCCTTTAGATGGTAAATATTTTCCTTATGAGGTTATACTTCATCATGTAAAGGCCCTAAACGACAATGGAGTAATGATGTGTTTAATTCCTAATGATTTCTTTTCCTATGATAAGAATCAAAAATTTAAAAAGAAATTAAACGAGGAAAATTCAATGATTGGTTTAATTGAACTTCCAGATTCATTCTTTAAGAATAATCCAAAATCTATTATTCTTATTCAACGTGCTCATATTGAGAATAAGAAATGTATGATGGTCAAACTACCAAGCTTTAGTGATTCAAAGCGCTTTAACGAGGCTTTGATTCAAATTGAAACGTGGTTTGAAAATAATATTAATAAAAAATAAACGAAGTGAGGAAATTAGTTATGTCAAAAATTATGGCAGTTAATGCTGGTTCAAGTTCAATCAAATTCCAATTACTTGAAATGCCAGCTGAAGAAGTAATTGCTTCAGGTGTAATGGAGCGTATTGGTTTACCTGAGGGTATTTTCACTCTTAAGTATTTCAAGAATGGTGAAAAGGTTAAGGAAGAAACAAATCCAGTTTTACCTACTCATGCTGAAGGTGTTGAGCTTTTACTTAAGACTTTAGTTGATAAGCATATCGTTCAAAGTCTTTCTGAAATTACTGGTGTTGGTCACCGTGTTGTCCAAGGTGGAGAATACTTCAAGGATTCAACTTTAATTGATGGACCAGATGGAACTGTAATTAACAAGATTTTAGAGCTTGCTGATTTAGCTCCTTTACATAATAGAGCCCACGTTATTGGTATGCGTGCATTCATGAAGGTTTTACCAAATGTTCCTGAGGTTGCAGTATTCGATACTACATTCCATCAAACAATGGCTGAGGAAGCTTATATGTATGCTACACCATATGAGTGGTACACAAAGTATGGTATTCGTAAGTATGGTGCTCATGGTACAAGCCATAAGTATGTTTCTCAAAGATGTGCTGAAATTATGGGTAAGCCTCTTGAGGATACTAAGATTATCGTTTGCCATTTAGGAAATGGTGCTTCAATTTCTGCTGTTAAGGGTGGAAAATGTATTGACACCTCAATGGGTCTTACACCACTTGAGGGTATTCCTATGGGAACTCGTTCAGGAAATATTGATCCAACTGCTCTTGAGGTAGTTGCTAAGCATGAAGGCCAAAGCATTTCTGAGCTTATCAATATCCTTAACAAGAAGTCAGGTCTTCTTGGTATGGGTGGCCGTACAAATGATGCTCGTGACGTTACAAAGGGTATGAACGAAGGAGATCACCGTTGTATTATGGCATTCAACGTTCAATCTAAGCGTATTATGGACTACATTGGTTCTTACTATGTATACATGGGTGGATGTGACGCTATTTGCTTTACAGCTGGTATGGGTGAAAATCTTTGCCACCTACGTGAGAAGATTTGTAACCGTCTAGGTGTTATGGGTGTTGAAATCGATAAGGAAGCTAACAACCAAGCATACGGAATTGAAAAGGAAATCTCAACTCCAAATTCTAAGGTAAAGGTATATGTATTACCTACAAATGAGGAAGTTATGATTGCTCGTGATGTTTGCCGTATTGGAAACGTTAAATAATTGATTTAAGGTCGCATTTGCGGCCTTTTTCTTTTTTTAAAGTAAAACGCTAACATTAAAAAAAACTTTTTAAAAACTTGAATTTAGAAAAAAAGAGTGTATAATGTTTGCACGTGTGGTGATATTATGAATTTTACAACAACATTATTCAATGTTTTAATAATGCTCTTTTATATGGCGCTAGGCTTTATGATTACAAAATTTAAAAAGGCCAGTGCATCTCATGCCAAAACATTATCAGCCTTACTTTTATATGTTTGTGGTCCAGCAATGATTTTAAGTGCCTTTGAGGCAGTAGAATACTCAACTGAAAACCTTAAGCAAATGGGTCTCTTTTTCCTTGTTAGCCTTATAATTCAGGTTTTGGTTATTATGATAATGTATTATATACTAAGAAAGAAGTATTCAGATGCTAAATATCGTATTTTAACCTTTGGTGCTGCCTGTGGTAATGTTGGCTTTTTTGGACTTCCTTTAGTGCAGGCTTTATTTCCAAATGAACCAATTGTATCATGCTACTCATCTGTTTATGTAATGAGTATGAATATTATAGCCTTCACGCTAGGTGTATTTTTAATTACCCAGGAGGCCAGCTATGTTTCCCTAAAGACTGCAATCTTAAATCCAACCTCACTTGCAATTTTTGTAGCCCTTCCGCTTTATATTTTTAAATTTCATTTTCCTTCTGTTTTAGGTAATGCTATTAATATTTTAGGCAAAATGACAACTCCCCTATGTATGATTGTACTGGGTATGAGGCTTTCAACGGTTAATATCCTTGGTTTATTTAAAAGACCATTTGCCTACCTTGCTTGTGCAATGAAGCTTATTATTTTCCCTCTTTTTGCCTATTTGTGTGTTTATTTCCTACCATTTTTAGATGAAACCTTCAAATCATGTATTTTGATTTTAAGTGCGGCTCCATCAGGGGCGATTATTTTATCCCTTGCGGAGCTTCATGATACTGAACAGGAGCTTTGTGCAAATGTTGTCCTTTTAACTACGATATTGTGTGTTATAACGATTCCACTATTACTTTTAATTTTATAATAATGAATCCTAATTTCCATAAATATTTATGGTAAAATTAGGATTTTTTTGTTTAATGCCTGTGATTAA
>URFB01000165.1 GCA_900547045.1 uncultured Mollicutes bacterium | reverse complement strand
ATATCCTTAATGATAGGATTATTTTTAGCTAACTGGATCATTTTATTTATCCTCTTTTAAGTATTTCTTAATACATTTAACTGATTCTTCGGAAATAATATGCTCAATTTTACAAGCATCAATTTGAGCCTGTTCATGAGATACACCGAATGAAGTAAGAAGCTTTGTGATAAGCTTTTCCTTATCGTAGGTTTTACTTGCGATTTCATAGCCCTTATCAGTTAATTCAATTGAACCATTAGCATTAATTGTTATATAACCATTTTCCTTAAGGTTTTTCATAGCGATACTTACGCTTGGCTTTGAAAAGCCTAGCTCATTTACAATATCAATGGAACGAACGCGGGGCATTTGTTCACTTAATTTTAAGATGCTTTCAAGATAATTTTCTGCAGATTCTTGAATTTTCATTTTATCAACTCCAAAAAATATATTCTGAAGTTATTATAGCATAACTTTACTAAAAAGCCAAATATCATACTATTTATTTTTCTTAGGCTTTAAAATCTCATTTCGTGTCTTTTTAATAAGGTCTCGCTCCTTACTTACACTAAAAACCGCATCCGGTGCAAGCTCTATAGCTAGATTATCAGCTATCTCGTATTTGATTTCATCCTTGTATTCACTAATTAGTCTTTCATCCATCATGGTATTTTCAAAATGATTTTTTTTGTTCATAACAGTCACCAAGAATATTATGAGCATAAAATAAAAAAAGTCTCTGGAAATAATTTCCAAAGACCTTACAGATATTATCTGTTGTAGAATTCGACGATTAGTTGTTCGTTGATATCCTTTAAGAATTCATCTCTTTCAGGAACTCTTACAAGAGAACCAGTGAATGAATTCTCATCGTATGAAACATACTCAGGACGAGAAACAGTAGCCTCTAAAGCAGAAGTAACGATAACGAACTTCTTAGCTGCATCAGTTAAAGATACCTTTTGACCAGCCTTTAATCTGTATGAAGGAATGTCTACCTTCTTACCATCAACTAGAATGTGACCATGGTTAACTAATTGACGAGCTTGTGCACGAGTACGTGCAAATCCTAAACGATAAACGATGTTATCAATACGGCACTCTAATAATTTTAAGAAGTTTTCACCAGTCTTACCAGACATCTTAGAAGCCTCAGCAAATACCTTACGGAATTGCTTTTCAGACATACCATAAGTATATCTTACTCTTTGCTTTTCTTGTTGTTGGATTCCATATTCCTTTAACTTTGTTTTGTTTTGACCATGTTGACCTGGTGCATAGTTTCTTTTAGCGATTTCCTTACCAGTTTCGCTGATTGAATAACCAAGACGACGAGAAATTTTCCAGCTTGGTCCTGTATAACGTGACATAATTTTTTCCTCCTATATGTCTATTTTTTTAGAGGTAATTGAATCGATGTAATTAAATGTTTAGGATATCTCAATTACCATCTTTCACCTAAAGCAGCCGAGATTACTTAATGCCTCCTATAGGGATTGGATATTGACTAAATTGATTTAATTACTGCTGCGATTTTACCTGCTCTACAATTATACTAGAAGCCTAGTATTTAGTCAAGTAAAAACTATAAAAATTCGTTAAAATATCGCCTAGAATATTGATTTAGGCTAGATTCTATGCTATATATATAAAATATATGGTGGTGGAATTATGAAAATTAATGATAAAGAAATAAAAGGAATTATATTCGATCTTGATGGTACTCTTTTTGATTCATGTGAAATGTGGCACCAAGTAGATGAGGATTTTTTTAAAAAAAGAGCTATGGAGATGCCTGCTGATTATTCCGCTTCCATTGCCCATTTGGGTCTTAAAAAGGCTGCCAGCTATACTAAAGAGCGTTTTAATTTAGCTCAAACAGAAGAAGAAATAATTAAGGAATGGAATGACGCGGCTATTTATCAATATACAAATAATGTTGGTCTTAAGCCTTATGTTGTTAATTATTTAGAGTATTTAAAGGAAAATGGTATTAAGCTTGGTGTTGCAACGGCTAATAGTAGTGAATATTATATGCCTTGTCTTAAGAAAAATAATATTGATCATTTTTTTGATTATATTTGTGATGTATCTAAATTTAAGGGTAGTAAGGAATCACCAGAAATTTATCTATTTACAGCTAAAAAGCTTGGTCCTAGTGTTGATGAATGTGCCGTTTTTGAGGATATTGTCCAAGCCCTTAAAACCGCTCATGACGCAGGATTTTATACTGTTGCTGTAGATGATAAAACCCAACAAGCAGATATTGAGGCTAAAAAGAAAAATAGTGATTTATTTATAAAATCATATTGTGAATTACTTAAGTAAAAATAATAGATGGTTAAAATTTTGAGTAACCATCTTTTTTTAAAATTATTTAATTAATTTTGTTCCTTATTTTCAAGATATTTAATTAGTTTAATAATTCCATCAAAGGCAATGGAACCAATCGCATTTCCAATAGCCATTAATATAAACCAAAGAACAACCTTAGCACTAAATACACCTGCATATGTGTAGTAGCAAGCGTTGGCAACAACGTGCTCGAAGCCACAAAGAATAAATAAAGAAATAGGCATAAATGCGAAAAGTACCTTACCAAGAGGATATTCAACCATTTTATGACCATCAACCGCAAGATAAATCATAACTCCACACATTGCCGCTAAAATGATAAGCTCAATCCAAGACTCACTCTGCTTTTTATTAACAAGGCTTTGGCATAGGGCCTTAACAGCGTCATTAATAATATAGGTTGATTTAAGAAGAGAAGAAAGGGTGATTACACCAACTAAATTACCTAAAAGGCATACAATTAAATCAATAGCGTAGCTTGCTTTATTATCTAAAACATAGCCAACCTTTCCTGTATATAACCATAATTTAAAATGGATAATAGTAAATAATCCAATTCCAAACATAAAGGAACCAGCAAGCTTTAGGGCAAATGTTCCTTGACTAGCACAAATTAAGTAGCAGGTTGCACCAAAAACGATACAGCAGCCAGCTAAAAAGGCGCTAATAAAAATACGTAAATACTTCATATAAATAACTCCAAACTCTTTAAATTTACGTTTTGTATTCTACTACTAATTCCTTAAAAAGTAAAGAAATGACTTCACTTTTTAAATCGTTATTCAAAATTATGAGCAAATATGATATAATGACCCCGTTAAAGGATTTGATTTTTATGAAAATATATCTAGCTGGTGATTCAACCGTTGCTTCATTTAATGATTCTACATATTATTATCCTCGCTTTGGCTATGGAACAAAGCTTCAAAATTATT
>URFB01000164.1 GCA_900547045.1 uncultured Mollicutes bacterium | reverse complement strand
ATCAATCTTATTAAAAATCAAATTGTATTTTAAAATATCATTTTTTTGCACGTTTCTTCAACTCCTTTTTATAGCTTATAGACGCTTCCTTTTTAGCCTTACTGTAGCCTGCAGGAATACCTAGGCTATTGAAAAATTTAACATAGGGATCCTGATTCTTTAAAAAAATGGTCTTTTTTCCCTTTAAGCTATAAATTACAAGACCGTCAGAATCATAATTAGGCTTATTTCTTTTAGCATTTTTAGCCACAATACCATAAACCCAGTATATTTCATTATATTTTATTTTTTTAGTTCTTGTACCATCAAGAATTAAAGCATAGCTTGAAGCTAAAAAGATATTTGAGCTTTTTTGATTTAATGGTCGATTTTTACAAGGAACATATTCTTCCTTTCTTTCATTAGGGAATTTATTAAAATAATTTTTAATATAATTTCCTCCTGCAACAAGCATTTTTCTTTTCTTTCTTGCCATATACATAAAAAGCATAAAAAGCATTATAAGAATTAAAAATATAATTACAAACCAAATTTCAAGCGAACTACTTAGAATCATCTTGTTCCTCCTTTAGAGCTTGAATTTCTTCCTTTCGCTTCATGACATCTCTTGAAAAGCCAAAGCCTCTAACCTCAGAGGCTTTTGTCATAAAGATAAAGGCATTAGGGTCAATTTGGTCAATTAGACCTCTTAGCATTACATATTCCTTGGCAAGGCAAACACAAATAAGCATTTGACCCTCCTGGCGTAAATAGCCACCCTCACAATTAATAATGGTACATCCGCGATGCAAAAGCCCTGTAACCGTTTTTCTTATATCCTCGGTTTTATCGCTTTTAATAAAGACCGCTCTTTTACCAACCCCACCAAAGACAACTGTATCAAGAATTACACCAACTAATACCATGAACACAACCGCCTTAAGCCCGGGCTCAAGACCATTTATAAACATTCCACAAATAATAATCGCAATATTAATTACAGAATTTGAAACGGAATAAGGGATATGAAAGCACTTAAAGGCAATTGACCCAACAACATCAAGTCCACCAGTTGAGCCATTAGCTCTTAATGATAAGCCCTGACCAACACCCATAATAACCGCTCCAAAGCAAACGATTAGCCAAGATTCTAGGCCAGCAAGGGTTATATATAAACCTGTTTTTTCAACAATAAGCTCAGCAAGAGCTACAAGGGTTGGAAGCATTACTGTTGCATAAAGGGTTTTTAGGAAGTAATTCTTTCCTAGTATCGGAAGAGATACAACTAGTAGGCTTATATTTATTATATATAAAAATATTACATTTGAAATTTTAGGGAATATTAATTCAAGTAAAATTGATAATCCTGACGCGCCACCTGTAATAAAGCTCGTGGGCCAGAAAAAGCAGGAAATACCAATTGAGCAAATAATAAGCCCTAAATTAATTTCTAAAAATTTAAAAACCTCATCACGTTTCATAGTTATTTCTTTAAATTTAATCCTTTCATTTTATAAGCATAATATTGGCCATAGGTTTTTACGGGCGCATTTAAGGACGCGTCCACCTCATGAGCAAAGTAATCATTGTAAAATACCTGATCAATATGCTTAATTTTATTTACTAAACGGCTTGTTTTATTCGTTAAATCATACATATCAACATTTTTATTTTGATATTTAAAATTATTCAAGCTTGTATAAATTGCGTCCTCCGTCATAAAGAAATTATAGGCACGAGAATAAAGAATACTTTCCTCACGGGAATAAATACTATTACCATATAATAGATTACCATAGATATTAATTCCTAGGGCATCATAGATTGATGGTACTATATCTGATGTAGTACTATATTTATTAACTACTCTTCCCTGAAGGCCTGGTACTCTCATAATACAAGGTACATTATACAAGAAAGGATAATTATAGCTTTGATCCTTGAAGTTTTCAGGAAGCTTTTTGACATAATTGGACAAACCCTGGTAGTAGCAATTATGATCACCAAAAAGCGTAATTACGGTTTTATCAAGTAAGCCTCTTTCCTCTAGCTCATCATAAAGACAGCCAATCATCTTATCTACCTCAAGCGATGTAGCAGCGTAGGTGATAAAGGCGTTATCAATATCCGTAAAATCCTTAGTTTTATCAAAGCTAATTCCATATTCACTAAGCTTATCATAATATGGCTCAAGGCTTTTACGATATGAATATTGGCCATGACCTGTAATTGTAATAATGTATGAATAAAATCTAGAATCTATCGGCATAATTTCATCGGCGAAGCAGGAAATCAATTCACTATCAAGATTTCTTTCACCATTAGCGATACAATCAGTAAAATTATCCTTCTTTAAAAGCTCGTTATAAGCATAGAAATTATCAAAGCCAACTGTACGCTCATAAATTTCACGATTATAAAAGCTGTTTGTACCATTGTGGAAAATATTACATTTAATATCCTTATCTAAGGCCTTTAGGGTATTAGCCATTGACAAGGAAATAGTATTTTGTGCAAAGTCATAATTTGTAATGGAAGCTGTAGGGTATACACCAAGATAGGAATAATTTTCCGAAATATCGGTTTTTTCCTTTGAATGGAAATTAGCAAAAACAGTTGAATCACTCATAAATCGATGTAAGTTAGGGAATAATTCCTGTGATAATTCCCTTTGACTTCTTCCCTGACCTGTTGGGTCCTTAAGCTTAAGACCATTAGGAAAAGCCTTCTCATCGGCTATAAAGCTCATCCATTCAAATGATTCACAAAGAATAGTAATTACATTATACTTTTTATCGTAATTTTCCTTAAAATTACTTAGCTTAATTTGATTATCATCATATAAATAGCTTGTAAGCTCAAGCCCATCCATTTCTTTATCATTCTTTTTAGTTGAAGCCTCATACATTTGACTGATAAAATTTGAGGTTATACCCATTTTTTTATAGGTATTATCAGTATTGGAATAAAGCATTTCATCATAATAGTTACGGTAGCTTACCTGAGATAAAATTATAAAATAAAGTAAGCCCCCTGCCATAACAATTGTACCAAGCTTTACAACTAGATTACGGTTAAATTTATAAATTCTTTTTTCATAAACTCTAAGATATCTTCCACCAAAAATTATAAAGGCGCTAATTATAATTGCACATACAAAAAAATAACTAACATTTATTGGAAGTGACTCTAAAATTCCAAAGGCATCATTTTTAAGTTCTAGCATAGTATAATCAAAAATTTGTCCAGTCATTTCGTATATAATAATAAAAATTAAATCGACAAAGGCATAAAGGACTAAAATCACAATAGAAACA